>CAZXNN010000008.1:0-31453 GCA_964641915.1 uncultured Nitrospira sp.
CGAAGATCCTGCTCAACCTGGCCAGGACCCCGGGGGAGTTTCCAGACCTCCGGCTGATCCTGGGAATGGCGAACAAGGCGCTCGTCATATCCGAACCGATCTACCGACCAGATCCGTTTGTGGCCGGACGGCATTTTGTGAGTTCCTCGATAGGCGAGATGCCTGAAACAATTCAGTACTACCTGGCTCACGATGCGGAGCGAGCTGCCATTAGCGAGCGGGCCCATCGACTGATTACCCAGGATGTCACTATGGAGGGATCGGTCAGCCGCATTCTTGATCTCATTTCAACGCGCGCAAATCAGCGCGCAGTGGTCGAATCGGCCATATGAGCCAAGCGCCCATGAGATGCCATGCCGATGACTGATATCCCAAGCTTTTCAATTGTCATCCCGACTTATAACCGGCCGGAGCAGCTAGCCGTCTGCTTGCAGGCCTGTGCTCGCCTCGACTATCCGCGTGACCGCTTTGAAGTGATTGTGGTGGATGACGGAGGAGTGGAGCCATTGGACGGGATCGTCGCGTGCTTTCGCGGAACGCTCACGCTCAAGCTGTTACAGCAGGAGAACAGGGGTCCGGCGGCGGCGCGCAATAGAGGAGCCTCTGAGGCTGCAGGAGAATTTCTCGCCTTTACGGACGACGACTGTGCACCTGCTTCGGACTGGCTCAAAGCTTTGGGAAGGCACTGCGTTGCGTCCCCTGATTGTGTGGTCGGGGGGCGAACGGTCAACGCGCTCCCAGGGAATGTCTACTCCACGGCCAGCCAGCTACTGATCTCCTATCTGTGTTCTTTCTACAACCCGATTTCTCACAATGCGCGATTTTTCCCGTCGAGCAATCTGGCGTTCCCGACTAAACAGTTTCGTGCCGTCGGAGGATTTGACGTGACGTACCCGCGGGCTGCCGCTGAGGATCGGGAGCTGTGCGACCGTTGGCTGCATCTTGGGCGTCGAATGATCTATGCCTCGGAGGCTGTGGTCTACCATGCCCACGCTCTGACGCTTCAAACCTTTCTGCGCCAACACTTTCACTATGGACAAGGCGCGTTCTGCTTTCATCGGGTCCGCGCCAGACGACTCCAGGACCGAGTCAAGGTTGAGCCGCTGATGTTTTATATCAACATGCTGCGCTACCCGTTTATCAGCGCACCGGGGGTACAGGCTCCACTCTTGATGCTGCTCCTCATGGTGACGCAAGTTGCCAACGCGGCAGGATATTTCTGGCAGCGTATAAAAGGTACGGCAGGCGATTAAGTGAAACAACGGGAGGAGTTCAACATGGTAGTTCAACAGGTTCCTGCGATGTCGGTCATTGTGATCTCCCCTGATTCCTACAACACTGTCAGGAAAACGATTCGCCGGCTTCGGGCCCAGGGCGCCTGTCATCAACTGGAAATTGTGCTGGTTGTTCCTTCGGCGCAAGGCGCGAACATCGATCATACAGAGCTCGAAAGCTTCTCCGGGATCCACATCGTTGAAATCGGCGACATGAGGTCGACCGCGCGGGCTCGTGCTGCCGGCGTCCGGCGCGCCACCGCTCCGGTGGTCGCTTTTGTGGAAGACCACTCCTTTCCCGCCAAGGGATGGGCTGAAGCTCTCATCCTGGCGCATCGGAAACCCTGGGCGGCGGTCGGCCCTATGATGGCCAATGCCAATCCTAAGAGCCTTGTCAGCTGGACCAATCTGATTATCGAATATGCCGAATGGATGGAACCGGTTCCCGCGGGGGTGAGGGAGCACCTGCCCGGGCATAACGGGACCTATAAACGGGATTTGCTCCTGGAGTACGGCGATCGTCTGGAAGCGATGTTGGAGGCCGAGAGTATCCTCCAATGGGATCTGCAGGCGAAAGGGCATCAATTGTATCTCGAACCGGCGGCGAAGACCTATCACCAGAATTTTTCGGCCCCTTTTTCTTGGATTCCATTACGTGTAGACGGTGGCCGGCTGTTTGCAGCTTCCCGCGCGAGGACCTGGTCGCCAGTACGACGTCTGCTGTATGCCTTCAGCGCGCCTCTCATTCCATTCGTGCGGTTTCGGCGTATTGTTGGGGAACTGCGCCGACCTGGGCGGGCGAGGCATCTGTTGCCCCGAGTGTTGCCCTTGCTGTTTGCAGGGTTGGTTGCGGACGGCACCGGTGAGATGATCGGGTATGCCTGTGGGGGCGGGAATGCCATGAGAAGATTGTCCGACATGGAGTTCCATCGTGAGCGATACCTCACGAAGCACGACCGCTCGGCCGAGGTGGAAGTATGAGGTGATGGCGGAGACCTAAAATGAGGTATGGCTCCAATTGTAGAGGATGATTGGCGGAGGGGGTGTCCAAGGTAATGACGGGAATAGCCCCTCCGCTTCCAGCCTCCCATAGCAGTTAGCGCTGCTGCTTGATAGTCTGAAGCCGCTCCACCATCCGGTCCCACACGAATCCGTGCAGACGCAGATTGGCGGCACGCTCCACCTTGCTGAACCGCACTCCGATCCGCTGCGCATCGATCCATCGCACTTCCGCTTCTTCAATCGGGAGCGAGTCCTTCTGATCCGGCAGAATCAGCCGGAGTAACAGGTTCGTTGTCTGGGGCAGAATCGTCGTACATTCGATCGTGCAGCCGAGCACCGACAGATTCGTGAGCGTGCCCTCGCCGATCGCGGAGGTGCCGGCAAACATCACAGGGTAGGCCGTAGGCAGGGGCAAGCGGTAATGCGCGCGCTGATAGGGTTTCATCTGTTCCATGGCAGGTGGCAGTGTAGCGTGGAGAGAGACGGCAACAGTATCCCTCCTAGGAGGGGCTGCAAGCGACAGCGGGATGAAATCGGCGCGGTTAGTGACTGTTGTGGGTGGTCACGCTTTGCCGGCCCAGAAAATCCATCAAGCGCCGATGATGTTCGGGCGTAATGTCGACGAGGCGGCCACCGCCTTGTCGGCCTGCTGCATGGGTCAGCGTGAGAACGCAGTGAATCTGGCTCTCGGGTTCAAGCTGACACTCGATCTCCACCCGGTCTCCGACCAGTAGAGGTAGATCGGCGGAGATCTGGAGCCCCTGCGCGGTGAGATCCACGAGGGTGCAGAGGCTGGTGGCTCCGTTGCGGCGCAAGAAGCCGCGCCGGTTGACGGGAATGCGATCGTGGTGTCGTGGGTCGGACATGGGCGGCCTCTCTTCTTGATCAATCAATAATCCGATGCCGGCTGACTCCGCGTTGATCGGCAGAGATGAGAGGAAGGTCGGCGATCAGCCCGGCGTTCTTCCAGCACCAGCGCACCGACCACAATCGGAAAGGGAAGCAATGTGGCCAGCATGAGAATCATGAGGAGCGTCATCGTCGGACTCCTTTCAGTGCAAAGCCGATACTGGTTTCAGTGCAAGGCGGAGACCAGCAAGCTATTCCGAAGCGTGACCGGCCGGATAGGTCAGTTTGCAGGTGTTTTGAGGGATCGTGCCGAGTGCCGGGGGATTTCTCTGCGACGTCGGGCGGATGACAGCAGGAAAAGGGCGGCAAAACGGTGCCGCGCAGCAGGAATTTCCTCCACCTTTCGAGGGGGAGTGTAGTCATCCCCTCATAACGTGGGTTGTGGCGACGCGTCGACTGCCGTAGGATTCTGGCATTGGGGAAGTCTGGGACTGTCGCCTCTCTACGCTGACGGGATCAGTGCCTTGGGTAAAGGAGCGGAATATGAAAGTGTGTGTGACCGGGGCTACAGGATTTCTCGGCGGCTACCTCGTGAGCGATCTGATCGCCCGTGGGGCCAGTGTCCGTGCCCTCGTGCGGCCGACGTCGGACACGGCCAAGCTCGAACGGAATGGTGTCGATGTTATCCGCGGCAGTTTTGCGGACAGGGGCGCGCTTGAACGGGCTATTCGAGGCGTTGATGTGGTGTACCACCTTGCAGCGTTGACCAGTCGAACTGCACCTTCGAAGGAAGACTGTTATCAAGCCAACGTGGTTGCAACCGACCTCATTGCTCAAAGTGTCCTCGATCTCGGAATCACACGCATGGTGTTCTGCAGCACTGCCGCCGTCTATGGCGTGATCGATGATCCACCGGTGGACGAACAGAGCCGGACGAAGCAGGATAGTCCCTATGCGGAGACCAAACTGATGGCGGAGCAGCGGCTGTTGTCTGCCTATCGCGCTCAAGGACTTCCGGTTGTCATCGCGCGGTTTCCCGGAGTGCTCGGGTACGGGTCCCCGAGCTTTATCGGGCTCTTTCTTGCGATCGGGGCGGGCGGATTTCGTGTGATCGGGCCCGGGAAGAACCATACGCACATCAGCCATGTGAAAGACGTCGTGCAAGGGTTGCGGCTTTGTGGTGAGACAGCTGGGATCAATGGTCGAATCTACAATCTTGCGAGCGAACACCCTGTCACCGTGAATGAACTTGTGGCAGGCATTGCCCAGGAGTTGGGCGTCACGCTTTCGTCCGTGCGATTACCCCGGTTCCCCTATCAGATGTTTCACGCGGCGAACTGTCTGTTGTATCGCGTGTGCGGGAGAGAATTGCCCAGGGCAAGCAAATATGAGCTCTTCTTGTCGGACAAGGTCATGTCTATTGAGCGAGCTCGGCAGGACTTAGGCTTCAACCCGAAGGTCTCGCTGAGAGAAGGGCTCCGTGATGCGATCGCATGGCATCGCGAGCGGGGTGAGTTGTGAGTACGGCCATCAGGTCTTGGGAGACGAGCGTTCACCCCTCATGAAGATTCTCTTGGTCAATGATTATGGGACGCCGATCGGCGGAGCCGAGGTGCTGACGCTCGCGTTGCGGGACGCGTTGCGACGGCAGGGGCATGACGTCCGGTTGTTTGCGAGCTCTGCCGCATCTTCTCAGGATGCACAGGCTTCGGACTATGTGTGTTTTGGCACCCTGTCGCGGTGGCGAACGGTCTTGCAGGCCTTCAATCCGTGGGCCTATGTCCGATTACGCCGGGTGTTGCAGGAATTTCGTCCGGATGTCGTGCATGTGCGCATGTTTCTGACGCAGCTGTCTCCTTTGATCTTGCCGCTGCTTCGGCGGATTCCGGCGTTGTATCACGTGGTGTGGTATCGGCCGGTGTGCCAGACGGGAACGAAGTTGCTGCCCAGCGGATCGCCTTGCCGAGAGCCTGCCGGCCTTACCTGTTATCAGAAAGGCTGTGTCCCCTTGCGGGACTGGATTCCCTTGCAGTTGCAGATGTGGCTCTGGAAGAAATGGCGTCATGTCTTCGCTCGGATTGTGGCGAATAGCCATGCGGTGCAAGGCACCCTTTGGGCCGACGGGATTGACGCCGTCGAAGTGATCCACAATGGCGTAGAGATCGAACTTCTGACTCGCGTACGGGCTTCGACTCCTTTGGCGGTATTCGCTGGCCGGCTCGTTTACGAGAAGGGGGTTGACGTGCTAGTGCAAGCTTTTGCTCTGGCCATCCGCAGCGTGCCTGACGCACGCCTTCTCATTGCGGGTGACGGGCCTGAGCGAAAGAATCTTGTCGAGTTGGCGGAGCAGTTGGGAGTGGCCGCATCCGTCACGTTTCTTGGACACCTCCCTAAGGAAGCGCTGGAGAAGAAATTTGCCCAGGCGTGGGTGCAGGTGGTGCCCTCTCGATGGGCAGAGCCGTTCGGATTGGTGGCGGTTGAAGCCATGATGCGGGAAACCGCGGTGATCGCGAGCAGGATGGGCGGGTTGGAGGAAATTCTCCAAGACGGGGAAACCGGGTATCTGGTTCCGCCGAACGACCCACCTTGGCTTGCACAGAGACTGGAGGAGTTGTTGCGTGATCGAGCAAAGGCGGAAGCGATGGGACGGTCGGGGCGGCGCGTCGCCGAAGCGCGGTTTAGCTTGGCTCGTCAATGCGAGCAGTTTGTGTCCCTGTATCAGCAGATGGTGTCTGACAGGCCGGTCGTCGTTTCTACGAAGGCGGGAACGCCTATGCAGCCCGCAAGGAGATAAGCGGATATGAGCGCATCGCGGTTAGAGAAGCCGGTCGTCTCCGTGATCGTGGAGGGGTATAACGAATCCAGAGAGCTTGGGAAAGCGGTGAATACGATTGAGGCGCTGCAACGGCAGGATTTTCCCGCGGATCAGGTTGAAATTATCCTGATGGGCAGCGCAAAGCAGGTCAAAGAGTGGCGAGCGCTCTACGGGCAGAGTACGCCGTTTTGGGGCGTTCAAGCGGTTGAAGCCGAAGGACTCTCGTATTTGCAACTCAAGAACCGCGGGGCGCAGTTTGCGTCCGCCGAGATTCTGGCCTTTACCGACTCCGACGTGTACCCGCATCGCACCTGGTTGTCGTCGCTAGTGGCGGGCATCCGTGGGGGCGGCGATGTATCGATCGGGCTCAGTCTGTTCAAGAGTGCCACCGATTGGGAATGGAATCGGGCGACCAGGCTGGCGGCCGCGTCGATCACCTGGGGCTGGGTAGTCGGCAAAGTCGTCGACCCTCAACGCAATCTGCCGATGCCTGTCGGCTTTATGGACCACAACTTCGGCCTTCGCGTCGAGACCTTCCGCCGGCACCAGTACAATACGAAATTTGGCCGGCTGTGCGGCGCACCCCTGCTCACGCAGTCGTTCCTGGATGGCGGGGAGAGACTTGTGCTCCAGCCGCATCAGAGGGTCACACATTATTTCTCGTGGTTATATTGGTTGAAGTGCCTGCATTTTCGGTATGGATATGAGGTGTTCATGTTGCGGCGTTTGAACAAGCACTATCCGAATCAGTGGATTGCGCGTATGGCGATCCTCGAACCTGTCATGACGATGCTGTGGCATATCCTGTTGGATGTTCCGCGGTGGTTCAGAGTCAGCCGGTTGCTGGACGTGCACCCTGTGCGGCGGGTGGGGCTGCTGCCCTTGGTCGTAAGCATGTCCTGTGTGGCGCGCGCGACGGAAATGGTCGGCATGTACGGAACCATGCTGGCGCCGGAAGCTATGCGGAAATGGGCGGAATCAGTCTGACCGAGAGAGACTCCTGACAACGCATGCCTAGCATAGTCTATCCATACATCTCAGTCATTATTCCGACATACAATCGTCCAACGACGCTCGCGGGCTGCCTGCGTGCCCTGGCTGCGCAGGAGTATCCTCGTGATCGTTTTGAAGTCATTGTCGTGAACGATGGGGGGGCCGAGTCACCGGACCAGGTTGTAGATCCCTACCGGAACACCTTGGCGTGCCGGGTGGTGCACCAAACGAACCGGGGCCCGGCAGCGGCGCGTAATCACGGCGCGAAGGAGGCGGTGGGCCAGTTCCTTGCCTTTACAGATGATGATTGCGCTCCCGCGCCGGATTGGCTTGCGTGCCTGTCGGAGCGTTTTCTGGAATCCGGAGAGATTGCCGTCGGGGGAGAGACCAGAAATGCCTTGACCGGAAACCTGTACTCCGTCGCAAGCCAAGTGCTGGTGTCGTATCTGGTGGACTATTACAGCGGAGCCCCTCGGCGGATCCGCTTCTTCCCCTCCAGCAATGTGGCGTTTCCGGCCGGGCGCTTTCGCTCAATCGGAGGATTCAGCTCAGCCTATCCGCGAGCCGCAGGCGAGGACCGCGAGTTATGCGATCGATGGCAGCATGAGGGGAGTCGAATAGTGTATGCGCCTGAGGCAGTGGTCTATCACTCGCACCGGCTGGGCGCAGGAACTTTTCTTCGCCAGCATTTTCAGTATGGCTGTGGAGCGTTTCACTACCATCAGCATCGGGCTCGCCACAGGGGCCAGTCATTGAGGATTGAACCACCAGTGTTCTATTTCCGGCTGTTTGCCTATCCTTTCCGAAAATTATCCTGGGGACAAGCGTTGTGCGTCGTCCCGCTTTTGGTCGCAGCGCAAGTCGCCAATGCGGCGGGTTTCTTCTGGCAACGGGCAAAAGGAGTGCCCGCTTGCGAGCCAGATACGGTCCAATCCGGGCCCGATATGACTCGAGGTGCGCAGTGAACCAGTGGTCTTCTCAGCCGGGGCGGCAGATGTTGGAAGGCAGCTTTCGCAATCTGCTGGCGGAGGCTCTTTTTCCCCTGACGGCCCTCGTAACGGCTGGATTTTTGACTAGGCAGTTGGGAGTCGAGGGGTATGGAGTGCTGGTGTTGGCCGTGACGCTGGTCTCATGGATTCAATGGAGTTTGAATGCCGTGTTTTCGCGAGCCACGATCAAGTATGTCAGCGAGGCCGCTGATTGGCGGCCGGTAGGGACTGCGGCCGTCAATCTCCAACTGTTTGCCGGCAGCGGTGCAATGCTGCTCGTCTGGGTGTTCGCAATTCCCTTGGGCTGGTTGTTCGGTGAGCAGAATCTTGCCTGGTATCTTAGCCTCCTTGCGATCGATATCCCCTTGTCCTGTGTCGTGCAAGCCCATCGGCATATTCTGAACGGTGTAGGGCGGTTCGGGCGCTGCGGGGTGTTGAGCGCGGGGCGATGGACGGTCAGGATGGTGTTGATTGTCGTGTTTGTGCTCTTAGGCTGGTCGATCACGGGGGCGATCCTGGGGATGATCGGGGCGTCCCTCGCAGAGTTGCTGTTGGCTCGACGCGCAATCCGCCCGGCGTTGTTCCGGCGCGTTGCTTGGAATGAGTGGCCTCTGTGGGACTATGCCATGCCCCTCTTTATCTCATCGGCCTGCGGGACCCTATTCATCCGATTGGATTTATTGTCTTTAAAGGCTCTGGGTGGGTCGGTGGTTCAGGCTGGTTTGTATGGAGCGGCACAAAATCTTTCGTTGCTTCCAAGCCTTCTCGGTGCTGTAGTTGCTCCCATTCTCTTGGCAACAGTGAGCCGCGTGTTATCCGGAATCGATGCGCCTCACGCAGGCGAGCTCGCACGCAATGCGATGCGGGGTTCTCTACTGCTGCTTCCGCTAGGCGCGTTGATTGCCGGGACAGCGGGCCCCTTGGCCGTCTTGATATTCGGAGAGCCCTTTGCGGCGATTGCGCTAATTTTGGCATGTCTGGTCATAGGGGGATTCGTGATGCTCTTGATGACCGTCTGTCTCACGCTGATGATTGCCTTTGGCTATCCCCGATTGCTCGTCCTCGTCACAGGGCCATTGGTTCTGCTTGCGCTCGTGGGGCATATTCTGGCGGTGCCAAGATGGGGAGCTGCTGGCGCAGCTGCCGTGACGGGTTGTCTGAGCGTCATGGCGGCGGTGGCTGCCGCTGTCTTGTCCGTACGAGTATGTGGGTTGGCTTTCCCGTGGGCCAGTCTCTGGCGAGCCCTGTTGGGGGCAGGACTCGCATTTGGCTATGCGATCTTCTGGCCTGCGGTGGGGCTATGGGTCTTGGTGAAGCTGGCAATCGGCAGTCTGCTGGTGGTCTTTTTCTATTGGGTGATTGGCGAATTCGGTGCCGAGGAGATCGCCGTCGGTCACAATCTGCTGCACATGCCTTTGATTCCTCGCCGGCGTCCTGCCGAAAGCCGCCCTTGACCCGGCTATCGAAAAATTGTAGATCATGGCGTCGTGCCAGAAATAAAAATCGCCGAACCATTCTCATCATTTTCCTGAGGATGGCCGTAGATGGCGCCTGCAAGAGTTGTTGCGGAGGCTAGGAAGCGGTGGTGTGGGTGCTCAGGATGGTGGATTGCGGGATGGCTTTGAGGGTGTTGATCCACCGGTGTTTCATCAGCTGGTCAGCGATGAGGATGTAGGTGTCTTCCGGGAGTGTCAGTGTCGCGCGGAGCGTCTCTAAGAGTGCCTGATTTGTCCCCTCCGTATCCAACTCGTACCAGGCGCGGTGTGGAATGATGACCAACGTATAGCAGGGCACGTTGGCGGGCACCCGGACCTTCTTGCGGACCAGATAGGCCGCCTGGACATCGGCCCTCGATGCCAGTTGCCGTGCGATGGTTTCAACGACCGCAGTCGACAGTCCGTGCGGTTCGAATGAGTCCTCCGGCTTGATGGTGCTGCATTCCGTTTCGGCCTCAATGAGCTGTTGCCGTTGGCGTTGCGCTTTCACGCGGTAGCGCATGGACTCTTTGTGGTTGCCCCGACGCTCCAGAAAACTGGATGCCAGTTGGCAGGCGGGAATCACTGCGTCGCGGTCCGCTGCCAGAGCTTTCTCCAGATACTGCAATCCGGCTTGATCGTCCTGCGCTAATAGAAGGCGGCCTACCGCTAAGTTCGCAGCCGCGTGATTCGGTGCCTTCATGAGCAATTGCTGCAGCAACGGCAGTGCTGCCCGGTCGCTTTCGAGCGCTTCCATTTGACACGCATATTCCCATAACTCGTCGATGGAGAGCCCGACGGTCGCGGATTTGTCGCTTAGGGCCTGGCAGCGTGCCCGTGCAGCCGCCATTTCTTCGTGCTTCTGCTGCCATTCGTCCGTTACGGATTCCGCCCAGCTGCGGTCGAGGGCTGCGCGCGTGGCGGTCGCGTGTGCGTCCAGGTAATAATTCGCGGCCGTAGCTTCGTGAGGGTCGCGCAGACGGGGAAAGTCGGCCGGCGGTTCCGGCGCATTGGGTTTCTCGGGAAGGTGGTCCAGCGCGGCCAGTCGATCGGCCAGGGCCGGATGCGTATCGGCATAGTTGGTGGTTTGCTGCATCGCCTCGTGCAGCCACTTCTGAATGGAGTCGTGAGGAGTCACGCGCTGTAACACGGTGATGAGTTCATCGAGATGCGAGGCGGGCGGTGCGGGATTCGTAATGGTCCTGCGATTCAACATGGGCCAATAGAGTTCGTCCATCAGGCGCGCGATCACCTCGAGTGACGCCAGGGCGTCTTTCATCGCGTGGGGGCCGACCAGCCGGGCGGCCTGACGATCGGCTTCGTACTCCTGCGTGCGGGCCAGGACGAACGAGTAGGCGTTGAAGAAGGGGGCATACCGGTCCAGGAACTTGGTGAAGAGCACCGACCCCCAATGATCGCGGGCGTGCAGTTCTTCCAGCAGTCGCGACCACACCATGCGGGTGCGATAGATCCATCCGGAGAAACGCCCGTGAGAGGGGCCAAGATGGCCGAACTCATGCGCGAGCACGGCGCGAAACTGGGCCGGCGTCATGGCCAACATGAGCGGAAGGCCGAGCAGTAGATAGTTCTGGTACCAGCCGAAGATGCCGAGGCGCGGCCGCTGTGCGACGGCGGCGTTTAGGTCGTTGACGATGAGCACATGGCGAAACGGCGGTGTGCCCAAGGCCGTCGTCAGTTTGTCGATGAGAAGAAAGAGGCGTGGCGCGTCTTCCCGATAGACCTCATAACCCGCCGGCGGGGTGAGGCGGACCCAGAAGGCCCGCAGGATGATCGCCGCCAGCACGCCAAGGCCGAACAGCAGCTTGACGGAACTGAGGTGGGTCTCTCCGTCTGTGAGCGAAAGAACCAGCCAGGTCCCGACGCCCAAGGCCAGGCCCAGGACGGCCAGTACATAGGCATAGCCGAGTGCGGCGACCAGGGCGACCTTCAGTTTGTACTGTGTAGGATGGTTCTGGGCGTACGCCTCGAGACGGCGCACCAATTGCTCGAACTGTGTATCGGACATCGTCGTCGGTATTCCTCCCTAGAGTCGCAACCAGTGTATGAGAAGGTTGCGAGATCGCCAAGGAGTTTGTCATTTATTGATGATGCGCGCGGAATTCACCGTACGGGGTAGGCCCTGAGGTTGTGCGGAGATCGGACGGCGAGCGAGTTGTGCCTGACCTCTTGCCCGTGCCAGGTCCTGAATCAGCCGGTTGTTCCGGCGATCAAACGGGCATGTGCAAGGGAAGCCCGCGGAATATTTTCGATTCTGGGCCCGCAGCCGATCCCGGCCGATCCACCGTAACCCCCTCTTGACTTTGCGCCGGGTGAAATTATCTGCCCTCTTGTTGCTGATACGAAACCAGATGGATTGGCGGCAGGCCAACAGTGGGGGCGTAGCGGCGGCAGACACTGCCCCGGATCGACCTCAGCCTGACTCCCGCTCCATCTCGACATCAACCCATCATATGACCTCTCGGAGGAGAGGAGGAGGGACAGCTATGAGCAGTTATGTACCGACTGTCGTTTCCCCGGTCAGGGCCGGTTCATTTGATCGCGAGATCGACCGGATGTTTGACGAAGCCCTGCGCGCATTCGGCGTGTCGGGCCAGGCCTGGGCGCCTGCGTGCAACGCCTGGGAGGATGGCAACGGCTTCTATGTGGAGATCGCGTTACCCGGGTGGGAGTCGAAGGATATCTCACTGGAGATAGAGAACCAGGTCTTGACGGTGAAGGGCGAGCGTACAGAGGAGCGTGCCTCGGGCGGCACGTACCATCTGAGGGAGATCGCCGGCGGGCAGTTCGCCCGGTTATTCCGATTGCCGACGTTTGTGGATCATGAGAAGGCGTCGGCGACGCACAAACACGGGATCCTGACCGTGACGTTCCCCAAGCGGGAAGAGGCGAAACCCAGATGCATCATGATCGAAGGATAAGCGCATCGGCCTGTGGCGTGGTGCGTCTTGCAGGATGACGGTCCTTCCTTCTGCCACACGACCGGTCAATGGGGCCTCCCCGATGGCCACATCGGGTGAGGCCCTCTCTCCGGGGACTTCGTGCGGAGGAGAGAGCGCAGCGAAAGGAGACGTTCATGAGACAACCAGGGTGGGTTCAGAAATGGCGAAACAATGACAATCCGGAGAATGAGGAGGACGGCTATGAGGGGCGGCGCGGTATCGGGACTCGTGGCCGGGTACCATGGCGGTGGCGACGCGGGTCGTCAGAGGGGCGTCGGCAGGGTTCCACGAAATCCTCGGCGGAGCACAAGGCCGGTCAGTTCTCGCATGGCCTCTTTTGACAGATGTCTAGGCCTCATTACACGCTGAAACGGAAAGGAGGTGAACACGATGATGGATTTAAGTTCGGTCATTGATGCCGGACTGGTTGTGATCGGAGCGATCGCGGTGCTGTTAATGGGACTCTGGACGTTGTCTGCCGAGTCCAGCACCGTGTCCATCTCCGAGCCTCCAGTCAGTGCGAAGCCGGTTCAGGTCGATCTGACCTCACTGCCGAAGGCGGCGTAAGACGTCTTGATGCGGTGCCATGCGGTGCGGGCGGACTGTCGAAGGATGGTCCGCCCGCGTCGTAATGCGGAGGGATCGGCGGACAGAAACGTTTGCGTGCGTCGGACTGCCGAAGCCGGCGGATATCGTCCTGCGTCAGGCGGAATAGTGTGCCTGTAGATGGTCCCGTTGAAACCGGATAATGTGCCTGATCAATACTTCCCGATCCTGCGAAGTCAGCCGGATGAAGCGGGCGTGAAGCCGGTAGGTCCCCCCGGGGGATGGGATGGGATCGAGTCGCAATACTTCGGCGAAAGCTTTGAAAAGGCCATGGTCGGGAAGAAGCACCGTGACGGCGAGAATATCGTTGGGTTGATAGACCGTGGCGACCGTGACGCCGATGCCGCCGCCGCTGATGTTGACGGATTTCTCAGTGAGCTCCCCTTCCGTCTGGTCGGTCTCAAGCTGAATGCGAATGGGTAGCGTGACGGTGATCCGATAAAATTCGCGGCGGTCTCTTCCAGACGGCTGTGGAGCGGGTGTGTCTGATGCCATGGTGCGCCGGAGTATAGCAAAGTCCGCAGCCATGGGGTTATGGAAATGCAGGTTGTCGATTCTATCGCCGCGAGGCCCCGTCCGAATCACCCCTGGGCTGGCGGTGAGTCCGGCTTCTTCATCGTGCGATGCCAGCCGCGCAGATGCGTCAGATCCGGCAATGTGGTTTTGCCGTTGAAGAGATAGTTTTCAAGCACCCCGTAGAGATTGTAATCGACGAAGAGCGGCCGGTCGGCCAGGAGAAACGGGGAAGCCTCCAGCATGTTGTCGATCGGCTGCAGCCGATCGGCAAACTCGGCGCACAGGGACCGGCGCTGGGCGGTCCATTCCCGGACACAGCCTTTTCCAAACTTCCGCTCCTTGTGGCGAATGAGCATCGTGCGTTCGACCAACGGGCGTTTGGGGATCACGTAGGTATCGTTCACTTTAAACCCTACCATCTCCAACTCGCACTCGATGTAACGAGAGAGAATGACCTGAATTCCCTCGAACTCTTTCGGGAACAGGTCGAGCGTGAACCGCCGATCGACGTACCGCGCGACCTCCTGGCCCAAGTCCGTCACGTCGCAGATCCCGCGCTTCCCGTCGACGAGGCAGGGGACCGTGTAGCCGGCTCCCTTCGTCGCTGTGATGACCGGCGCGCGGTCATGAAAGGCGATGTTGCGCAGCTTGAAGGGAATGTGATGGTGTTTCAGGATGTACCGGATCGTAATGCAGAACGGCGACCAGGGAAATTGAATCAGCGTGAGCCTGTAGTCTATATGACCAAAGGAGTAAGAAACTGCAAGGTCGGGGAGATTGTACTACTCCACTCAACCGGTGATAGGAATCAGCCATCGCATGCCGGAATGTTTTCTGCTTCGATGATTATGGAATCGAAGGGAGGAGCGTATGTGCACACGTCTTCATGGCTGTACCCGCTTCAGGCGCAATTCTCCCTTGTTTGAATCGAGGGTGATTTCGAATTGGTGCAGAAAACTGAGGCCGAGCAGACCGTCCACTCCATCTGGAAAGTCCGGCACCGTGTGGACAGCGGCAGAGCTGTTCCTCACTTCCTCGGTTGCAATCTTCATGGAGTCCATTCGTACTACCTGCGCATCCACTGAACCGTTCGCGGTTTTGAGGGACACCAGGCCGGGGCGATAGTCTGACGGAGGCAAGGCCAAGTCGCGAATGATTTCCTGAGACAGGATGGTATGCGAGGCCCCGGTGTCCAGGATTAACTGCGCGGTGCGTGAGCCATTGAGCTCGACCGGCACGACATACAAGTGACCAATGCGCCGTATGGGGATTGAGATGCCATGGTCCAAGGCTGTCGAAGAACCTTCAAGAGGTGACATGTGAGCCGCGGGTGAAGGATCTGTGGCCTCAATAGTGGGAGGAATCGAGGATGGCGTGGGAAAAGATGTGGAAGGGTTTTCTTCTGAGAGCGGGACGCACTCGGTCATTTGAACGATCCGGTCAGTGAAGATCGATTGGCCGGTTTGATCGATGCAGCGATAGAGCGAGGCCCTGCATACAGAAACGGAAGCGAGTACGGAGCCAATGAAGAGCGCGCTAGCTAGTGCGCAGATTGTCGCTCGCATAGGCAGAAGACAATGGCTTTTATGTCGTAGGAGCCTCCGGCACATGTCGCTTTCCGATCATGTTCGATTCTGATTGTATTCAAAACGGATGGAGATGCACTTCTTCCCTCAATGGGAGCTGTATTTGTATAATGCCGCGACGGACTCTTGCCAGAATTGTTTCATTGGGACTCCCCTCCATCTATTCCATTCAATAGTTTCGCCGACTTTCAGGGCGCCGCAAACCACCAATATCAAGGCAGCGAGGAGGTATCCCTTGCAGGGGGAACGTGATGCCTGGTTAAGAAATGCCTGGATCTGACCACACCTTGCCTATGCGATGATTGAGGGGTGGTCGTCTCGATCGCGCACATTCCTTCTGAATAATCAGATGTCCGTCAATACATATACACCGCGCCTGCATCGATGGCACCACCGTTCTCATTCTGTGCTCCTACTGCGAGGGTCTTGCCGTCGGCACTCAAGGCAATCCAGTCACCAAAAAGATCGCCGGTAAATGTGTTCGACGCTTTCAGGTATGTTTCCTGGTTCCAAACCCCACTATTACGCCTGAAAATGTAGACGGCTCCGGCATCCGGGGCGCTGTTGTTGGCCTGGTTCCCATTGATACCGATGGCGCTACTCTCTTCGTTCTGAGCCCCGACGGCCAGCGTGTCACCGTCACTACTTAGGACAACCCGGACACCGAACCAATCACCCGCACCTGTATTGGATGCCTTGAGATAGGCCTGCTGGCTCCAGGTACCGGCGCTGCGGGTAAACACATAGGCAGCTCCAGAATCCACGGCGCTGTTGTTGGCCTGGTTGCCTCCGACCCCCGTGGCATTGCTGTCTTCCTGCCGAGCCCCTACGGCTAGCGTGTTGCCGTCATTGCTGAGGGTCACCATGGCGCCGAAGAGATCACCCGAGCCGGCATTTGACGCTTTCAGGTAAGCCTCTTGACTCCAGACGCTGCCGCTGCGGGCGAACACATAGACGGCTCCGGAATCCACCGTACCATTATCAGCCTGGTTACCCCCGACTCCCGTCGCGCTGCTATCTTCAAACCGCGCGCCGACCGCCAAGGTCAAGCCATCTCCGCTCAGATAGATCCAGGAGCCAAAGTGATCCCCTCCCTCAGTGTTAGATGCCTTGAGATAGGCCTGCTGACTCCAGATGCCGGCGCTACGGGTAAACACATAGGCAGCTCCAGAATCCACGGCGCTGTTGTCGGTCTGATTGCCCCCGACCCCCGTCGCAGTACTATCTTCCCGATACCCACCTACGACCAGCGTGTTGCCGTCATTGCTGAGGGTCACCGAGACGCCAAAGACGTCTCCTGCGTCAGTGTTGGAAGCCTTGAGATAAGCCTGTTGACTCCAGATGCCGGCGTTACGGGTGAACACATATGTCGCTCCGGCATCTGGAGCACTATTGTCGACCTCGTCCCCATTGACCCCCGTCGCGTTGCTATCTTCATGATAAGCTCCGACAGCCAGCGTGTTGCCGTCGCCGCTCAGTGCAATCGAGACTCCGAAGGAATCGGCGTTCCCGGCGTTCGAGGCCTTCAGATACGCTTGCTGTGTCCAGATCCCATCGCTGCGCGTGAAGACATAGGCTGCGCCGGAATCAAGTGCAATACCGTCTTCTGCATAGGCTCCGACTGCCAGCGTGTTGCCGTCAGTGCTCAAAGCTAGGGCGACGCCGAACGAATCACCGGTGCCGCTTCCGGAAGCTTTTAGGTAGCCGATCGCATTGGTAATGAGACTGCTGACGGCTAAGGGAGCTGAATTGGTGCAGCCCGATGTATTGCAAGCTTGGACGACATACTGGGCATTGACTCGCTGCCACAGCGCGACACTATGAAAATAGGAGGTCGTGATCAGATCGCCCCCGACCTGCGCAAAGCTGCCGGTACCCGTCGAATCCTCGAGTAGCCGATAGGCGGTGGCTCCGGCGACTCCGTTCCAAGTGAATCGGAATGAGGTCCCCGGAGTTAGGTTGAGGCCTGTAGGCGCTTCCGGAAGGGTGCCGCTGCCAGACAGGGATCCCGCGCTGAAATTATCGAGTTGGACCTGGCTGAGGGCGGCGGTGGCGTCGAGATAGACGGTGAGACCAGGGCGGCCGCCGGCGTAACTGGCGTCGGTGGCGGTCACCAGAAGCACGTTATTGACCCAGAAACGAAGAGTCGTCCCCTGGGCTTCGAGGCGCAAGACGTCGCCGACCGCGGGGGTGTAGGGGACAAAGGCCAGTTCACTGATCGCATTGTTGGTCCACTTGGCGATGACGGCTTTATTGGTGGAGGTGACGAGGCCGGCATAACCGTTGAGGGTCGCCGGGGTGCCGCTGAGCCGGACGTTGACGTGGGCATTGTGATAGGGCGTGCCGTTCCAGCCGGTGAGCGTGGCTTGCGCCCACTGATCGTTGGGCAGCGCCACGGCGTTATAGGACTCGACGCTATCGGTATTGACGGCGCTGGCGCGGACGCTGTTGCCGAGAAGCTGCAGCGGGCTGTAGCTGGTGTAAGGATCCCAGGCGGCGCCGAGGTTCAGATTGTCGGCGCGATCAAAATTATCAGCCGCTGCCAGCGTGGTGGCGGTGGCAATGGGCGAATAGAGGCCGACATTGCCCACGGCGTCGCGGGCGCGGACCTGATAGCGATAGGTGGTGCCGAGGGTGAGGCCGGCGTCGCCGAAGCTGGTAGCGACGGGGGTGGCGATGAGGGCGAAGATGGTGCAGCTGGCGCCCTGGCAGCGTTCCACGTCATAGCCGGTGACGCCGACGTTATCGGTGGCGGCGGGCCAGCTCAGGGTGATCTGGGTGCCGCTGATGGGGGACGCCGTCAGCGTCGCCGGGGCCGTCGGCGGCGTGGTGTCCGCGAGATTTGCGACCGTCACCGTAATCGCAGGCGTGGTCGTCTGCAGCCCGGCAGCATCGCGGGCGCGGGCCGCGAGAGTGTGCGATCCATTGACGACGGTCGTGCTGTTCCACGTCAGCGCGTAGGGGGCGGTGAGGACTTCGGCGCCGAGCGGACTCCCATCCAGCAGGAATTGGACGCCGGCGACACCCACATTGTCGGAGGCCGTGGCGGAGACGGAGACCAGGCCGGCCACCGAGGCGCCGTCCGCGGGGGCGGTCAGCGTGACGAGCGGGGGCGTCGTATCGGGCGTGAGCGTGGTGGCGGTGGCGATCGGGGAATAGAGACTGACCAGGCCGGCGGCATCGCGGGCGCGGACCTGGTAGCGATAGGTGGTACCAGCGGTCAGGCCCGTATCCCCGAAGCTGGTGGCTGTGGGAGTGGCGATGAGGGCGAAGGTGGTGCAGCTCGCACCCTGGCAGCGTTCGACGTCATAACCGGTGACGCCCACGTTATCGGTGGCCGCGGGCCAGCTCACCGCGATCTGGGTCTCGCTGAGCGGCGTCGCCGTCAGCCCCGCCGGTGCACCCGGCGGCGTCGTGTCGCTTGCCGGGCAGGCTGCGGCTCCATAGAGGGAATTCAGGAGGGCATACCCGGAGGCAGAAAAATGTATGTGATCCAAAAAGTGCTGCGGGTCCTGAATCACTCGGGCATCCACCGTCTGTTCTCCCAGTCCGCTCAGCAGCGTGGCGATCTCTTGGATTCGTTGGATGGCAGCGGGAGTGGTGTTTGAACCAGGAAATAGCGGAGGGGGCAATACCAGAAACACCTGATTCGCGTGAGCGTGGAGTACGCTCAAAAACGATTGGACTTCAGCCAGCCAGGCGGCATCGAGAGGGAACGTCTTGAAGGCATCGTTAGTGCCGAGCAGGACCAGGGCGGTCTGGGCCTGCACGGTCGGCCAGATCGGGCGGAGTTTCACGTCGTGCCAGGTCCCCCCTTCGTAGCCGGCCCGGATCACGGGACGGTCGCAGAGCGTTGTAAGCGGATTGCGATTTGTCAGACTGTCTCCGACGAGAAGTATGCCTTGCCCCTGGCTCTGCGCGAGTTGAGTCAAAGCCAGGGCATCTACCTGCTGCCATTCAGTAAGGGATGTCCACTCGCCGGCAAGGAAATTGTCGAGCTGGACCTGGTCTGTGGTAGCGGCCTGGTCCAGATAGATGGTGAGACCGGGGCGGCCGCCGGCGTAACTGGCGTCGGTGGCGGTTACCAGAAGCACGTTATTGACCCAGAAACGAAGAGTCGTCCCCTGGGCTTCGAGGCGCAAGACGTCGCCGACCGCGGGGGTGTAGGGGACAAAGGCCAGTTCACTGATCGCATTGTTGGTCCACTTGGCGATGACGGCTTTATTGGTGGAGGTGACGAGGCCGGCATAACCGTTGAGGGTCGCCGGGGTGCCGCTGAGCCGGACGTTGACGTGGGCATTGTGATAGGGCGTGCCGTTCCAGCCGGTGAGCGTGGCTTGCGCCCACTGATCGTTGGGCAGCGCCACGGCGTTATAGGACTCGACGCTATCGGTATTGACGGCGCTGGCGCGGACGCTGTTGCCGAGGAGCTGCAGCGGGCTATAGCTGGTGTAGGGATCCCAGGTCGCGCCTAGCTGAAGATTGTCCGCACGGTCGAACGTATCGCTGAGGGTCGCGAAGGTTGTCGTAGTGGAGAGTGGGGTGTAGGGACTAAAGTTGCCCACTGCATCCCTGGACCGGACACGATAGCTATAGCTGGTGTTAGGGATAAGGTCTGTGTCGTATTGATTTGTAGAGGTAGGGGTGCCGACGAGTGCAAAGACAGTACAGGCCGCGCCTTGGCACCGTTCGACCTCATACCCCGTCACGCCGATATTGTCCGTCGATGCGGCCCAACTGATTGCCGCTTGGGTGCCGCTGACCGCACTGGTGACCAGATTTATCGGGGTGGTGGGGGCGACGGTGTCTCCCGCTTGGCTGAAGGTGGCGGTGTACGACCCTGAGGCGTTCGCGAGAATGAAGTGAGACTGATTTCCCCCATCCGACCATGATACGAAGTTTAGGGTCGTCCCGCTTGGACTCTGGGGTGTGACGGCAGAAACCAGGTTGTTCGATCCGAGAATCACAGGCTTCGTGAACGGGGTCGTCAGGCTGTCGCTGCCGATGACCAGTTGAAGCCCAGAAGGGACGGTTTGAAAATCAAGGGTGACGGTCTGCGGATTCAGCATGAGGCTCTTGGTATCTTTGAGCCCCCAGGCATCCGTCACGGTCAGCCTGATTTCGAGATGAGACGGGTATTCATGGTCGGGAGCGGGAAACGAGGCAGTTGTGGTTCCAGAGAATGACTGAAGGAAATGCTCATGGCACGCCGAAGGACAGTGATGCAGGATGACTTGCCACGAGAACGCCGATGCAGGGAGAGTCCCTTCTTCCTGATCCGTGCCATGGCCTGCGAGCAGGATGGATTGCCCGACCAGCCACTGTGCGCCGCTCGTCGGGGTATCGATAAACGCAGTCGGAGGAGAGTTGCCCGCGGATATGAGGATGCTGGCGGTGTGGGATGCCCCATGATTATCGGTGACTCGGAGCTTGACGTTGTAGAGCCTGGTCTGCGTGAATTGGAATGAGGTTTGGGCTGAGACGGCATCGTCGAAGATATTGTCTCCGTTCAGGTCCCATGAATAGGTCAGGGTATCGCCGGCATTGGGATCGCTTGAGGTCGTGCCGTCGAAGGTAATCGTCAGGGGCAGCGGGCCGGACAGTGCACTGGCTTGGATGACCGCCGTCGGGGCCTGGTTGCCGCTGGCGAATTGAATTCGCCTGAGTGCTCCAAAGACATCGACATAGAAGAGATCACCGCCTGGTCCGATCTGTAAATCGACCGGGCTCGCTGCGTCCGCTCCGAATGTCTGTCTGGTTGCGGGATCGGGCAGCCCATTAGCTCCTTTAAACATCACCCAGATGCAGTTGCGCGAAGAGTCTGCAAAAAACAGCGCGTCCGTGTATTGGGACGGATAAGCGCCGCCAGGATAGAATGCCAGGCCCGTGATCGAAGAATTGCCGGTCGGGCAGGTTTCTCCGGAGACGACTTGCTCGTTGCGGTTGTACTGAAAATATGGAAGGGTATGTCCGCCCGGTGTATTGTAGAGCGTCTGGCAGATCGTGAGCCCAAGCGATTGATAGCCGGCCTGAGGCGCATCCCCCTCATAGCAGGGCCAGCCGAAATTCTTGACCGTGGGGCTCAACGGATCCGGAATCCGGTCGATTTCTTCCCACGTGCTCCAGCCGACATCCCCAACCCACAGTTCATTGGTTCCCGGCCTGATGGTAAATCTGAACGGATTTCTGAATCCATACCCCACGATGCGTTTGGCATTGGGGTCGGGATTTGCGAAGAGCGGATTGTCGGGAAGTCCCCCTCCCGTGGCCGGATCCACCCGGATGATCGTTCCATTGAGCACTGCCGGTCCGGCCACTCGTCGGAGACTTTGTGTCCTGGTGGCTCCGCCTTCCGCGGTCGGCGGTGTTTGGAAACCGCCGACCCCTACGGGTGGATCACCAAGCGGATTCAAGGGGATTCCGTCTTGGCCGTAATCGGGATACAGGAAGTTCGCTCCGTCCCCGGCGGTCGCGTACAACGCTCCGTCCGGGCCGAACATCAAGCCGTCCATTGAGTGACTCGGAAATTGCTGCCCCCATCCTTCGATCAGGACGGTCTCGATTCCCGTGGAGACATCGCTGCCTGGAGCCAGTTCGATTCTGGACAGGCGGCCGCTCACGACACATCCGTCCGTCGTGGCGCCGGGAGGGTTCGGACATGCGTCTCCCCAACGGGGAACCTGCGCGCTGTTTGGGTCTTTGTCGAAGGTATACAGGACATAGATGTAGGGGATCGCGGGGAAGTTCGGGTGCAGCGCGAGGCCCATCAGCCCCCGGTCCAGCAGTGAATTGACATTGGTGGTGAAGTCATGAACCAGGGTCGCCGAGGTGTCGGACAGATTGTCGAAGACCTTAATTTGTCCATCTTTTTCGGCGATGAAAATCCGCCCGTCGGAGGAGAAGCGCACGGCGGTGGGCGCATTGAGCTCGGTGGAAAAGAATACGGACTCGGTGAATCCCGGCGGCAGTGTCACTGCCTGAGCCACTGATAGGTGTGACAGGAGAAGACAAGCCAGGGCTGCGCAGGTCCGTCTCAGGAGGGTCGAAAGATTGTTCTGCATGGGCTGTTCGTCCTAGTGGTTCAGAGAAAGGATTCCATCTCATTCTGTATCAGGCGCATGAGTCGCTATCTTGGTTGAATGTCAGACTGGCCACAATTCTGCGTTAGGGGGGGAGAAGGGAACTTAAGTAGGGTCGGCGGTTCGCGATCCTAAGGGGGAGGGAATAGTGCGTTTGTAGGGATTGTCGTGGGCCCCGATGCGACGTACAAAATACCTTCAACGGGCAAGATGAGTGTGCTGGGGTGTGAATGAAAAAGTTATTCAGAGCGTGAGAGAGGCGGGGCAAAAATGAGGATAGCATTGAGGGTCATGCTCTTCAGTCGTGCGTACGCCTGGGTAGGGAGCCTTCTGTTTGTGGTGACCGCCGGATGCGGTTTTTCAGAAGTGCGAGTCGCTGAGCAACTTGGCCGTCAAGGTGATTGGGATGGTGCCGTCACCGCGTATCGCGAGGCGCTCAAGCGTGCGCCCGTCGACTTCGATCTCCAGCGGCAGTTGGACTATGCCAAGGCGCAGGCGGCGGAAATGCATTTCGTCGCCGGACAGCGGGTTCTTGGAGAACGCCAGATCGACGAAGCTATTCTGGAATTCAAGACTGCATTGGGACTCAATCCGGGCGCGCGTGAGTATCATGTCGCTCTCAGCGACGTCCTGCGGATGAAGGAAGCCCGCGACGGCTTACAAGCGGCTCACAAGCTGCGAAACAGCGGACGGGTAGAAGATGCAATGAGGGCCTACGAGCGGGCATTGGAACTCGACCCTGACTTGCAAGAGGCCGTCGAAGGCGTCGGGGCTCTTACCGCACAGGTTCGTGCCGGTAAGAGTTTTGGCGGCTCCAATCAGCCGATCACGCTGCGGTTTCAGAATGCCAAGCTCAAAGAAGTGTTTGAAATTCTCACGAAGACGTCCGGACTCAGCGTCGTTTTTGACAAGGAAGTTCGGGATGATTCGATCACCATCTTTATTAAGGACATGCCGGTTGATGAGGCATTGAACCTGATTCTGAATACCAACGGGTTGTTGGCTCAACGGGTTGGGACGGACACCTTGTTGATCATTCCCAATACGAAGCAGAAGCTGGTGCAGTATCAGGACCTCATGATTCGCACGTTCTATCTTTCGAATGCGAAGGCCAAGGATGCCGTGAATCTCATTCGTGCCATGTTTGAAAGCAAGCATGTCTATGTTGATGAAAAGATCAATGCGATCGTGATGCGCGATGAGCCTGCCAAGCTTCATCTTGCCGAGCGTGTCCTTCTATCGGTCGACAGGAAAGACCCGGAGGTGCAGCTGGATGTCGAGGTGCTCGAAGTCGATCGGACCAAGAGCATGAAATACGGCGTCAATTTTGCCAAAGCGGCCGGGGCGGGTGTCTTTCCGGACGCCGGCAAAGGGGTTCTGAGCACCGCACCGACACCTTTTACCTATCAGCAGCTTGCATCGATCGGGACCGGCAGCTACCTGTTTACGATTCCCGGCAGTGTGCTGCTCGATTTCTTTAAGAACGACACTGATGCCAAAACGTTGGCCTCTCCCAAATTACGCGTGCTGAATAATAAACAGGCCAGTATTCAGGTCGGCGATAAACAGCCGATTCTGTTGTCGACGACCAACGTGTTGCCTGGGCAGGCTGCAACCGGCGCAATTCCCACCACATCTACGGTCACCTCGATTGAGTTTAAGGATGTTGGTGTCAAGTTAACGGTCGAACCCGTCATGAATTTGAGCAATGAATTGACGCTTAAGCTCAAAGTGGAAGTCACGCGATTAGGAGATCAGGTGGTCTTGCAAGCGAGCCCGGAGATCAAACAGTTCAAGTTTGGGACTCGGACAGCAGAGACAGTCTTGATGCTGCGTGATGACGAGACCATTGTTTTGGGAGGATTGATTCAGGACGATGTGCGCAAAACACGTTCGACTGTTCCGATCCTGGGTGATATTCCCTATCTCAAACATCTTTTTACGAGCTGGACAGAAGACGTGGTTAGCACGGAGGTCGTGCTGACTATAACTCCGCATATCGTTCGGGCTTTAGCGGCTACAGAGGCTGATATACAGGCCTACTGGTCCGGTACGGAGTCCAATTATTCGACCGTGCCCCTCTTCGCCGCTCATGCCACACCGATTTCGCTTCCTTTAAATCCAGAGGGAGGGAAAGAGGGCGGGAGACAGAAGGGTTCTCAGCCTCCATCCGCCTCGGCCCCGCCCCGTATGGTCCCATTGGATAAGACCTTACCTGCGGCGAATGGGCAGCCGAATGCCCAGCGGTCGGTGATTCAGCCGGCTCCGGCGGGCCAGTCCCTCAATCTCCAGGGGGGCGTTACAGCGTTGAAACATGAACCGTCAAACGTGGTGCGGCCAGGCCTTTTCAGTGTGAGGCCTGCTGAAATTGCAGCCACAAGGGGTAGCGAAGTGCAGGTCGATCTCACGATGGGAGAGGTGGAAGGTTCCGTCGATGCTTCAATGATCATTGCATTTAACGGGGATGTGCTGGAGTTCGCGCGAGCTCTCGACGGTGACCTGGTCTCCACTTCGGCAGGAGGGGCCGGATTGACTGTGACGTCTTCGGCTGTTCCGGGCGCTGTGACGGTGCATTTTCGCCAGGGTAGTTTGGGGGGAAGAGAGCGTGGGGTTTTGGCCAAACTCGTGTTCGTTGCTAAGAACTCGGGACGATCACCAATTCTTGTGCAGTCGGCAGCGGTGCGAGGGCAGGATGGCACACCGGCTCCGGTAACCGTTGAATCAGGTATGGTGGTGGTGCGATGAGGCGCGTGGGTTGTTGCGCAGGGAGTTCGACACGATGAGGACTCGCTGTCTGAGCATCCGCATATTTGCGGGAGTAGCGATGGTGGCTCTCTGCACCGCTTGCGTGGGGCACGGGGAAACCAGAAGCCAGCCTGTCGATTCGGTGCCTCCGCCCACAGTCTCATCCAGCAGAGTGGAATTGATTATTCGCAATGCCAAACAAGAAGTGGTGAATCTTCGGGCAGATCTCGGCGCCGCACGGATTGCGGCCGCGAAGAAAGAGGTGGAAGTCGGGGAGATGCGGCGAGAGATGGCGCACATTCGGCAGCGTATCTCAGAGCTGCAAGAGACTGCTGCTCAGCAGCATTATGCTGCAGAGCAGCAGTTGGTGGAACTCACGGCCGTGAAAGCCGCCAGTGACCGGGTGTCTCGGGAAAAGTTAGAGATGCAGCGGGAGCTGGCTGAGTTGCCGTCTCTCCGTCAGGCCTTGTCCGCGAGTCAGGTGGCTGAAAGACAAGTGCTTACCCAATTGAAGGAATTGGAAGGCGCAGCGGCTGCGCTCAAGGAAGAACTGATGGCGGTAAAAACCGCAGCGATGGAGCGCGAGGGGAAGGTGTTGCGGCATCGCTCGCCACGACAAAGTGTCGCTGCGTCGAAAGGCTCTGGCTCTTCCGCCACCAATGCGGCTGATGAGGTTGGGAAAAGGCGTTCGACGGCCTCGGCGGATAAATCCCCGGAGGCGGACGCCGTCGGGCACCTTGCCGGCGCGGTTGCGATTGATTCGGGGTGGACTCTGGTTACGGTGAAACCGGGGGAAACATTGTCGGACCTGGCGCGGGAGCATGGGGTAACGATCGATCAGCTTAAAGGTGCAAACGGACTTGGGCGCGATGGGATTAAAAGCGGCCAGCGGTTGCGTGTTCCATCGGGGCCGCAGAAATAGGACGGATGGGTGGGGTGGCCAAGCCGGTTAGTTGGTCAATGGAGGGTCTGTGTCGACTTTGTATAAGCGGATAGGTCTATCTCAGCTGTTGCTCGAACGCGGCGTCGTGCCTGCGTCCCAGCTTGAGTCGATTGCCAGCGAAAATCGAGGCACCCAGTCTCAGCTGCAGGAGGCGCTTTTAAAGAACGGACTGCTGTCGGATGTGCAGATGGCCGAGCTGCTGGCCGCTCAATACGGACTGCCGTTCGATCGACTCGAAGGCTTCAGGGTGGATTTCGATGCCTATCCTGAGATTCTCCCCGAATGGATGATCCGCTATGCGTTTGTCCCGCTCACTCTGCGTGACGGTTCTTTGACCATCGCGATCGCAGATCCGCTCGATATTCCGGCGCTTGATAGTCTCGGGCACTTGCTCGGCCAAGAACCGGTTCTCGTTGTGGCTCCCCGCTCGGCAATCATCGAAGCCGTCCAGGAGGGCCAGCGCGGAGGCCAATTCGTTGCTCGGGTTAAAGAAGAGTTTCGCCCTGTGTTGGTGCAAGAGAATGAGCAGGGTGAAGAGGTCCTCTCGGCCGAGAAGAGTCTGCGCGATCAGAGCCCGGCCGTGCAGTTGATTGATACCATTGTGCTCAATGCGCTGCAGAAACGCGCGAGTGATATTCATATCGAACCGGCTGACGGGGTGACGGAGGTCAAATATCGGATCGATGGTGTGCTGTATTTCGCCATGGATCCGCTGGACATCCGTTTTCATAGCTCTCTGGTTTCTCGGATCAAGGTCATGTCGGAGCTGGATATCGCCGAGCGGCGCATCCCTCAGGATGGGCGGTTCAAGCTGCGAATTGAGAAACGGACGGTCGATTTTCGTGTATCGGTCATTCCCTGCGCGTTCGGGGAATCCGTCGTCATTCGTATCCTGGCCCGGGAAGAATTTACCTCGAGTAAGAAAGGGTTGCACCTCGACTCGCTCGGACTCAGGAGTGAGGATCTGGAGAGATTTCGCCGCGCTATTACAGCATCCTACGGCATGGTGCTTGTCACAGGACCGACCGGGAGCGGAAAGACCACGACGTTATATGCGGCGCTGAACGAGGTGAATACCAAGGAAGATAAGGTCATCACAATCGAAGACCCTGTCGAGTACCAACTCAAAGGTGTGGTGCAAATTCCGGTCAATGAAAAGAAGGGACTGACGTTTGCGCGCGGCCTTCGATCAATCTTGCGGCATGATCCTGACAAAATCATGGTAGGAGAGATTCGTGACGTGGAAACCGCTCAAATTGCCATTCAATCGGCTTTGACCGGGCACTTGGTGCTCTCTACCGTGCACGCGAACAACGCCTTTGATGTAATTGGGCGGTTTGTGAACATGGGGATCGAGCCGTATAACTTTGTATCGTCATTGCACTGCATTATGGCCCAGCGATTGGTGCGTTCGCTCTGCCAGAATTGCAAGACCCCTGTCGAGGTGAGCCCCGAGGAATGTACGCGGCTCGGTTACGACCCTGCGCTTTTTTCGGGGCGCCGCATTTATGACGGGAAAGGCTGTGTGGAATGCCATCAGCTTGGCTATCGGGGACGCGTGGGGATCACGGAGTTCCTCTCGGTGTCGGATACGATCAAGGACATGATTCTTGAACGGCGTCCGCCATCGGAAATTCGTCGGGAGGCTGAGCTGGGAGGGATGACGACACTGCGTCAGGCCGGGATTGAAAAGGTTCTGGCAGGCGAGACGACCCTTAAGGAAGTCAACCGCATGACCTATGTTGGATAAACTGTGATCACGACATTCTTCCCTGTTCATCAGCCATCGATCGGCATCAGTCTGAGAGCATCCACTCTCAGTCTTGTGGGGATTCGACGTCGTCTCTTTTGTGGGGAGGCTGTTGTCCGCGCCGATACCCGGGCGCTGGCGTCCGGGCTGTTGACGCCTGCAGCCACGGGTTCGAACATGGCGGATGGCGAATCATTAGGGAGAGAGCTACGGGCATTGGTGGGGCCTCGACGTGATCGTGCCGTCGCCGTCAGCCTTCCGGATGACAGCGCGACGATCGGACTGTTTATTTTTGAGACGCTGCCCGCGCAACCGGCTGAACGAGAGGCAATCATTCGATGGCGTTTTCAGCAGGAGGCGAATATTCGAGGGGGCAACGAACGTTTGTTCTACCGTTCCTATCCGGGGGAATCGTCGGTATCAGTGCTGGCCGCAGTGGTGGATGAAACAGTGCTTGCTCAGTATGTCTCGGCCCTGGCCGCGGCCAATTTGCTTGCTGTATCGATCGGCTTTGAAACCCTTCAATTGTTCGATGCCTTCCGGGGGGTGATGCAGCCCGGTCCGGAGTCATACTTTGTGCACCAGGCTGACGGCCTGCTGACATGCATAGCTCTCCGTGATGGCCGGCCGATGTTTATGAGGAAGCGGCGAGTGAGTGGCCAGGGAGAGCATATGCGGGAGGAATTGATCGGCACGTTGCAGTACTTTTACGATCGATTCCCACGATCGAGCGGCTCGATGAATGATCGCAGCCCGCTCTACTATGTCGAGACAGGGGGAGAAGGAGGGCTGGATAGAAAGCTGTTTCGTGAACGAGAAATCTTGGCAATTCCCGCGCTGGTCGATGCCAGGGAGATTGAAGTAATTCCATGTGATTGGTCTATGGCTTCACTCCGTGCCGGCACGCCTGGACTATCCTGCTCATTCTTGCCGGCGGCAGCTTGTGTCGGAAAGGCCTAGTATGAAGACCGCTCAATGGCATCTTCGGGCTACGACTTCTGTTGGCGTGCCGAAATTGAGCCTTTCGGCAACCGGACCTGAAATCGGACTTCTGCGGTGGATCCAGGCCGTGCTCATGGCCGTGACGGTGTGTTCGCTTGGGTTGGCCTGGTGGTGGTGGAACAGTAGTGTGGCTGATGAAGCGACAGCTGCACAGATCGAGGGGACTGCGAACCGGCTCCATGCTGCAAATGAGCGTTTCCAGCAGCGTATGCTGCAAGACGGATTGACGTTAACAGCCGCGCAGTTATCTGATCTCAAACAACAGGTGGCGTTCGCCAATCTGTTGGCGGCAAAGCGAGGTCTCTCCTGGACACGGCTACTGAGCGACTTAGAGACTGCTACTCCGCCGCATATTGCGTTTAGCTCAGTTCACCTGAACTTCCATGAAATGACCGTGAGCCTCCAAGGAGCGAGTACGTCGCTCCAGGATCTTCATGCGTTAGTGTCAGGTCTCAATACGCATCCGGCTTTCAGCAATGCCACATTGTCCTCCCACAGTCTCGAGTCATCGAAGGACGTTCGACGCGATGCCGCATCTGAAAACGGAGATGATGATCCTCTCATGGCGCCAGCCGTTAAGCGAGTCATCTTTACCATGACCGCACTCTACAAACCTGTTTCGTAAGGTAGCGATGAAAGCAATTCGTCCGTACCGGTTTTCGTTGATTGGTTCAATGTTGGCGGCCTTCACCCCATTAATGTTGGTGATGGGATTGTCGATCAGTCTGGCTGTAGGGGTGTATTGGTCGTTGGTAGATCACGCTCGCGCAAGACTGGCCTCGGCTGAGGCCGTGTATCAGTCGGCCAGGCAACTCAAGATTAAACTGGAAGAAACGCGCCGTATTCAGGACCGGGCGAAATCTGTGCAAACGGAGTTGGCAGGAATCTTGGGAACACTGCCGACACAGAAAGAATTTGCAACCTTAGCTCTGGCGGTTTCAGAACTCGGTCGCGCAGATGGAGTTACGATTCCTGGAATGCGCTATTCCCTCAAGTCGGAGAAAGAGCGGGTGGTTGCGGTGGAGGCCACACTGGCATTCCAAGCCATAGGAGCCTATCCAAGTATCTATCGATTCATCCATCACCTGGAGCATCACTCGACCTATATGATCATCGACGAGCTGAATGTGCAGCGGGTTGAACAATCCGTTAAGGCGTCGCCAAATCAAGTCCTATTCAACGTGACCCTCAGGACGTTTTTGAGACCGGCTTTGCCGTCGGCAGGAGTATGAGGATGTCACGGCAAGGGAGCATGCTATCCGTTCTGGTAGTGGGCTGGACGGTGGTCGTCGTGTGTCAGTGGTCGATACAAGATGTGCCGCAACGAGTGCCATTGGTCAATACGTCACGGATGAAGGCGAATCAGCAGTCGCCTTCATCCGCTTCAGAGTGGAATTTGCAGGGGTTTCCGACCGCGACACGCGAGAGCCCACCCATTCCCAAGAGAAATCTGTTTACTCCTCTTATAGAGCAGCCGGGCAGTTATATAGGTAGTCCCAGGATGCGGATGAAGCCTGTGAAGGCACATGCGGGGAACGAGCCCTCGGTGGTAGCTAGCGCGAGTTCAGCCATCCCGGCGATCGTACCGCTAGCGATTTCCCTTCCGTCACCGAAGGATATGGCAGAGCAAGCGGGGCGGCTCGATCGCGAACAACGGATGAGGAAGTTGCAAGATCAATCTGCCCAATTTCGGTTGCTGGGCTTTGCTGAGCGTGGCGGTGTTAAGCAGGCATTTATTCGTAAAGGCTCCGATATTTACATTGTCCGCCAAGGCGACACACTTGAGGGTATTTTCATGGTGTCAATTGTGGCGGAGTCAGGCGTAAAAATCCGGGACTTTGAATACCATCTGGAATACACGATTCACATGAAGAAGGACCGCGAGTGACTTCTTCCTAAACGGGTCCATTCTGCGTGTGAGGTGCCTGTCGAGTGGTCGCAGGGGTGTCCTGTCGTCAGTTTGTGTTAGGATGCCGCACATGAAAGCGGCTGTGAATCTGCTCTGGGCGCTACTATCTCTGCTTGGCGCAGGTGCTCTTGCGCACGTGGTCGGAGTTATTAATCCTCACGAAAAAGTGAACGGGCTTTGGCTGGTCGTCGCGGCAGCTTGCATCTATGTGCTGGCCTATCGCTTCTATGGGCGGTGGCTGGCCAGGGAAGTCGTCGAACTGAACAATCAGCGCGTCACTCCTGCTGTGCGGATGAACGATGGGGTGAATTTTCATCCCACCAACAAAGTCGTCCTCTTCGGCCATCATTTCGCGGCGATTGCGGGCGCCGGTCCGCTGCTCGGGCCGGTACTCGCGGCGCAGTTCGGATTTCTCCCCGGTTTTCTCTGGCTGGTGATCGGCGCGGTGCTGGCGGGCGCAGTCCAGGACTTCATCATCCTCGTGGCCTCGATGCGGCGCAACGGGCGCTCGCTCCCGGAAATTGCGCACGATGAACTCGGTTCTATCACTGGAACGGCGACGGCTGTGGCGGTGCTCTTTATCGTGGTGGTGGCGCTGGCGGGGCTGGGCTTTGCGGTGGTGAACGCGCTCTATCACAATGCCTGGGGCACGTTCACGATTGCGATGACGATTCCCATCGGCCTCATCATGGGGATCTATCTCCAGAAGTTACGCCCTGGTGCAGTGGCGGAAGTGTCGGTGATCGGCGTGGTGCTCCTGATTGCGGCGGTGTTGTTGGGGCGGGTGGTCGGTCAGTCGTCGTTTGCCGCGTTGTTTGAGTTTGAACGGCCGACGCTGGTCTGGCTCCTGGGCGGCTATGGGTTTCTTGCCTCGGTGCTACCCGGCTGGATGTTGTTGGTCCCGCGTGGCTATCTCTCCACCTTTATGAAGCTCGGCGTGGTGTTTCTGCTCGGCTTCGG
>CAZXNN010000009.1:0-26614 GCA_964641915.1 uncultured Nitrospira sp.
TATCAGGTGCCCTGGTGCCGGAGCTTCCCCTTCTCCCTCATGCCCCACCCCCAATACGTCGGCGCGATCCTGTCGATCTGGGGCTTCTTTATGACGGCCAGATTTCCCTACGACGACTGGTTCGTCCTCCCCCTGTTGCAGACGGCACAATACGCGGCAGGAGCGTATCTCGAGCAATGACGCCAATCGAGCGAGGGACGCACAAGCCCAATTTACCGCTTCTTAATATCAATTTAATCTGTTCGCAATAATCGATGCCCCTACATGTGTTTCTTGTACTCTGCGCTTCCCGGTGGTCCGAGTTGAGGCGTTCAACATACGCGGACAGCTCATACATCGGGTTGGCACCTAAGAGGTCGGGACGACCATGGACCTGTTCTTCGGCGAGTCGTTAAGCGCCCAAGCGGCGCTGTTTCTCTTGCTGGCTCTTTCGCTCGCGCTCGTCTTCGAATTTGTCAACGGGTTTCACGACACCGCCAATGCGGTGGCGACAGTCATATACACGAATGCGCTGACGCCCAATACCGCGGTCGTCTGGTCCGGCTGCTGGAACTTGATCGGCGTCCTCAGCGCCAGCGGCGCGGTGGCGTTCGGGATCATTGCGTTGTTGCCGGTCGAGCTGGTGATCCATGTCGGCTCCGGCGCCGGCTTCGCGATGGTCTTCGCGTTGCTGATTTCCGCGATCGTGTGGAACCTTGGCACCTGGTACCTCGGCCTGCCGGCATCGAGTTCCCATACGCTGATCGGATCGATCATGGGAGTGGGCCTCGCGAACTCTCTCCTCTCAGCGAATCATGCCTTCGGCGATGGAGTGAATTGGGCCAAGGCCAAGGATGTAGGATTGTCGCTGCTCGTGTCGCCGGTCGTCGGGTTTTGCGCGGCGGCGCTGCTGTTATTGCTGGCCAAAGCACTGCTCAGAAAACCTGAGTTGTACAGTCCGCCGGAACCCGGCACCCCCCCGCCGCTATGGATCCGGAGTATCTTGATCCTGACCTGCACCGGCGTCAGTTTCGCCCACGGGTCCAATGACGGGCAGAAAGGCATGGGCCTGATCATGCTGATCCTCATTGGCATTCTGCCGGGAGCCTATGCGCTGAATTTGGAAACAAGTCCGGCAGCGATTGGACATCTGCAGAATTCCGCCCGCACCACCGGTGATATCCTGAAGCCCTACGCCGGTGCGACAGCCTTGAAGGCCGAAGAGGCGGACGACGAGCTGTCGATTTTTTTGAGCAGCGCCGGCACCGCCGGCGAAAGAACCTATGCTGCCCTGCAGATGAAGAACGGATATATTGCAGAGCAGCTGAATGGGAAGCGCAACTTCCGTGAGCTCAGCCGCACCGAGCGCAGCGAGTTCAGAACGGTGGTGTATCTCGTCGGGAAGTCGCTCGACAAACTGGACAACCAACACACGTTCACCGATCCACGCGAAAAAGGCCACCTGGCGGCGTACCGGACGGATCTGAATCACGTCACCCGGTTCATTCCTGATTTTGTCAAATACGCCGTCGCCCTGGCGCTCGGCTTGGGAACGATGATCGGCTGGAAACGGATCGTCGTGACGGTGGGAGAAAAGATCGGCAAAGCCCATCTCACCTATGCGCAAGGGGCATCGGCGGAACTGGTGGCCATGTCCACGATCGGAGCGGCTGATTATTGGGGCCTCCCCGTGAGCACCACGCACGTGCTCTCCTCCGGCGTGGCTGGAACGATGGCGGCCAACCGCTCCGGCCTCCAAATGAACACGCTGAAAAATCTCCTGCTGGCCTGGGTCCTGACGCTTCCCGTGTGCGTGCTGCTGGGCGCCACCTTCTTCGCCGCCGGGCTCTATGTCGTGGCCCATTGGCTGGGGCTGTGAAGTCTAGCCGATCTCACTACGAGGCTGACACAGTAACCGCAATTGAGGCTAATGTGGCTTTGGCGTGAATCTCGCGCCATCGAGCAGACGGCTCAACTGCGCTTGCAACTCCCGTTCGCCCCGCTGTTGATAGAGCAAGGCTACGACCGGTAGAACTGCCACGAGCACCGCCAGAGCTCACACCCCGGTTGAACGATCCGTAAAGACGACGAGTAGCAGTCCGAGCAACAGGCCGGCTCCGGCTAGTGCGCGGGGAAAGGGAGCCGGCAGCGGTCCCCACATGAGCCGGAGCACTACCTCAGCACCACCGGACTGTTCGAGGATAGCAACCTCCGCCGCAGCCGGCGGCATTACCGGTGCCCCGGCAAGAAAGAACTTAGGAGGCATGCGATCCATCGCATAGAGAAGCTCGCGTGAGGACGCGGATTTCTCACGGCCAACTTCCCCGGATGTTTCAAACCTGGCTTGTACCTTCTTAGGAGTCAATGCGGTCTTGGTGTGTACGTGCATGTGTCGTCTCCCTGGAAGTTCGGCGCTACCACTTGTCCACTGCAGAACACTCGTCAGGCTCAGCCTTCAGATCGTAATAGCAATCGCCAACGTGCTGATTCTCATCACATCTGGCCAGTTTAACCCCACCGACTTGCCTCAAACGGCTCCAGCAGCGACGCGAAGCGCTGGGTCCAGTTGCGCCAGGAATGCTGCCGCGCGTAGGCGATGCAATCGGCCGGATCGAGCTTCAGTGCGCCGAGGATGGCCTGGCGCAGATCGTGGTCCAAGACGCCGGTCTTGCCCTGCTGCACCACGTCGATCGGTCCGGTGACCGGAAACGCCGCGACCGGCACACCGCAGGCCATCGCTTCGAGCAGCACAAGACCGAACGTGTCGGTCAAACTCGGAAACACAAAGACGTCCGCTGCCGCAATATGCGCCGTCAGTTCCTTCCCCGTCTTCTGTCCGGTAAATGTCACGTTCGGATAGCGACGCCGAAGCTGTTCCAGATCAGGCCCATCCCCCACCACATACTTTGAGCCCGGCAGGTCGAGATCCAGGAACGCTTCGATGTTTTTCTCGACGGCGACGCGGCCCATGTACATGGAGATGGGCCGTTCACCTGGCAAAAATGATTTCGGCCCCGGCTGGAACAGATTCGAATCCACGCCCCTCGCCCAAATTTCAAGATTCTTGAATCCTCGTTCTTCCAGCATGCGCCGCATTGATGGCGTCGCGATCATCGTGCGGGTCGCGCGGCTGTGATACCGGCGCAGATAGGCGTACGACCAGGAGATGGGAATGGGAAAGCGGGCGCGGACATATTCAGGAAACTGCGTGTGATAGGACGTCGTAAAAGGCAGCGACAGACTGCGACACAACGAATGCGCCGCATGTCCGATGGGACCTTCGGTCGCAATATGAATCGCCTGAGGACGAAAGTCCCGGAGCATCCGCCTGACGCCCCACTTCGGAAATACTGCGAGCCTGATAGACGGGTAGGTCGGACAGGGATAGGTCGTAAAATCCTGCGGCGTGATCAGCCGCACCTCATGCCCTAATTCCTTCAAATGCGCGACGGTGTGCCCGAGCGTGCGTACAACGCCGTTGATCTGCGGCTGCCAGGCATCGGTCGCGATTGCGATCTTCATGGTGCTCGATGGGTTCGAAGCACAGACACACCACCCTCCATCACAGATCCCTTCTTCGGCCGCCGACTGGTGTCGTCACGGAGCAACTGGGCTATTCTGAAAGGAGTGCGGAGACCGGTCAACACTCAAGATCGCTTGTAACGCAATCTTAACGATGGACCAGGAGGATACTTTTGATCGGAGGTTCATCAAGCTGTAACGACACGTGGGTATCCTTTTTCGCCCTGGCGCTACCCTCCTCGGCCACCTCACAGACTTCGATGCCAGAGAGTACAGGAGCCTTGCTGGACTTTCCTCTGATCGGCAAGTTCCAAGACCACCCACCATAAGGGGCCTCCACTGATATAATGATGGCTCATCTGTGGAATGATCGGAGATCAGCTATGTCAACGCCACTCGAAACGACGGTGACCGTGAACAAAGGCACCTGCTACGCCATCTTCGCCTATGACATCGGCACGTCCATCGCTCTGGACGAGGTCGATCGCCGCATTACGGCCGGAACCGAGCGCGGGCGCATCCGCCACAAAGCCCGGGCGCCACAGTACTTCAACTACCATCCCGCGCCGCTGAGGCTCATGCAGGAGGGCATCTCGCTGACAGTAGGCGCCTACTCGTCGCGTCCGACCGTCGAAGTCATGGTGTATGATTTTGGCGCCGTGACCATCACCTATCGCCTGGCATTGGACGGTCCCTTCGACGGCTTGCTTGAGCTGAGCAACGCACTCTACGAGAATGAGTTATTGCTGAAAGAGTCTCGCACCAGAGTCGAGCAACTAGTGCAAGCGATCCTTCCCGCCATCGAACGCCCCCAAATAGCCCCGGAAGTCGAAGACTATCTGGTCTTCTCGATCGAAGCCTGTACGCCGCCTCAAACCTCCCCCCTGTGGGCCGACCGGGAAGCCGATCTCGCCAGAATCCTGCGTGGAGAACGAACGCCGCTTTCCGAGCAGGAAACACGCGATGCCATGTCCTGCCGCATCTCCTTCGGGCTTCAGGACACGGCTCTCATCGACTGGCACGCGGCCGTGCTGTTCGGCAACGACATGGATGACGTGCGGGCGGTACTGGAATTTGCGAACGTCGAATTGCTCGAAATGCGGATGCTCGACGGACAACTCGATACCGCGCTGGACGAGGGCTACGAAGCGCTCACGCGGAAGCTGCGCCTGCTGCCGCTTCCTGGTTCGCACGACAAGGACACCACCCACATCGCGCGGCTGCAAGTGGACGGCGCACTGCTCTTCGAGCGGGTCACGAACACCTTGAAGCTCTTGGGAGACCAGTACCTGGCGCGGGTCTATCGCCTGGCGTCTCAACGTTTTCACCTGGAAGCCTGGGATGCGAGCATCCTGCGCAAACTGGATACGCTGGACAGCATCTATGGGAAGATGTCGGACCGCGCGACGACCCGCCGCATGGAAGTGCTTGAATGGATCATCATCGTGCTGATCACCATCTCCATCGCCGTGTCGTTCCTCCCGATGGCCGGCCACTAGCCGAGAGATGGAGTACTACACATCACGGCCATTGACTGGGAATTAGCGGAGAAGTTGGAAGAACCCGACCGGCGGAAAGAGCTAGCGCTCGAAGTGAAACCGGCCCAGCACAGCATGGTGCAATTCATGGCCGCAGACTTCGAAGTTCATCTTGGGGCAATAGATCGTACGGGTGTGGAAATCGTAGAACCCCACCACGACCTCTTCACGCCGCTGCGATTCCATCACAAGCCTGGGTGTCATCATCACGGCAGGCTTGCCGGTCACTTCCTTCCACTTGGCTTGAATCTGAGGCTCGTCGAGAAAGACGACTCGGAGATCCGACAGCTCGTGTTGTTCGCCAAGCGACGGGTGGCCGACCGCGCAACCGGTGAGGACCACGAGGAGTCCCACACCGGCGAGGCTTGGGGCTATCCACTCTTGCCACTCTCGAACGCATTCCTGCACCGTCATCCCATCACCGATCGTCTATCGCGCCGACGAATCCCTGCCGGACGCGAAACCAGGAGCCCCGCTCGATATCGCAGCCGGCGATCCCTGGCCGGCGGTGTCTCAAAACCATAGTAAGCGTAGCAGCGCGTCATCGCTCGTCAAGCAGCTGAGGAACCGACGGAAATCGTACGCGGTGAGACCTGAGCGGCCGGACGGTGCTTCGCCGGCCCGACAGAACCACCTCACCGCGATTTCCCCCTGCAGAATCCATTCACATCGTGACTGGGATCGGTTCTTGTTCATTGCTGATTCAGGAACTCCCCGGCGCCGGGCGCCATACCCCGTTGATCGCGGCCGGACGGTCTTTCACCGCATCGCCCTTCAGGCTGCATGGAGGCCGGGGAGCCGGCGACGGTCATGCCTCTTCGTCCCTGCGACGCCGGTACGCATCGTAACCGAATCTTAACGCCCGCTTGATGCCGGTCTAATCGAACCGGGCGCATAGTGCGCGCCTCGTGAGAAGATCAACGATTCACGCAATCCGGAGGGGAACACGATGAAGCATGAACGGGTATTCGTCGGAGTGGGATTACTCAGTGTAATGATAGGGCTGCCGTGGCTCGCGCAAGCGTCGGACTCGAAGTCTATCACGCTGACACAGATCGGCCGGTACAGCGCGGGGGCCAGCACGAACCCCGACGAGCCGCGGGTGGAAATTTCCGCCTTCGACCCGGCCTCGAAACGGCTGTTCAGCATCAATTTGAATCTGCGCCAGCTCGACGTGCTCGATCTGAGCGCGCCCGAGTCGCCCGTCCTTGTGCAGACAGTCGCGCTCGGCGGGAAACCCAACAGCGTGGCCGTGCGCCGAGGCATCGTCGCCGTCGCCCTTGAAGGCGCGCAGAAGACCGATCCGGGGAGCGTGAAGCTGTTCGACGCAAGCGGCGCGTTCCTCAATCAGCTCACGGTCGGCGCTCTGCCGGATATGGTCACCTTCACGCCCAACGGCCGCTGGCTGCTCGTCGCCAACGAGGGCGAACCGAACAGTTACAATCAGACGGACAGCGTGGACCCGGACGGGTCGGTCAGCGTGATCGACCTGCGCGGGGACGTCACCGCCCTCACCCAACTCGATGTCCGGACCGCCGGATTCGCCCCTGCGATTCCGCAGGAGAACTCGTCCAGCATCAGGATCTTCGGTCCCAACGCGACGCTTGCGAAGGACCTCGAACCGGAATATGTCACCGTCTCCAAAGACTCCAAAACGGCCTGGGTCACGCTGCAGGAGAATAATGCGATCAGCATCCTCGACATTCCCTCCGCTACCTTCACCAAGATCGTCGGGCTCGGCTTCAAAGATCACTCCCTGGCCGGGAACATGCTCGACGCCAGCGACCGCGACACCCCCGGTTCGAGCAACGCCGGGATCATCAACATCAGAAACTGGCCGGTGCTCGGCATGTATCAGCCCGACAGTATCGCGTCCTATCGCGTGAAGGGCCGGACCTATCTCGTCATGGCCAATGAAGGCGATGCCAGGGACTACACCGGCTTCACGGAGGAGGCCCGCGTCGGGTCCCTCCCGCTCGACGCCGCAGCCTTTGCCGCGCAAGGATATCCTGACGTGACCACCGGGGCGGCCGGTCTCCGCAACAACGACAACCTCGGACGGCTGACCGTCACCAATACTCTCGGCAACACAGATGCCGACGCCGACTTCGAGAAACTCTACGTGTTCGGCGCCCGGTCGTTCAGCATCCGCAAGGCCGACGGCGGGCTCGTCTACGACAGCGGAGACGATCTCGAACAGCGGACGGCGGCACTAGTTCCGACGACGTTCAACTCCAACGGCGCCGTCGACACCTTCGATACCAGGAGCGACAACAAGGGGCCGGAGCCGGAAGGGCTCGCGCTCGGCAAAGTCGCCGGACGAACCTATGCGTTCATCGGCTTGGAACGGACCGGCGGGGTCATGGTCTACGACATCTCCAAGCCGGAATCCCCGGAGTTCGTGACGTACGCCAACACGACGCCCGTCGATCTGGCCCCGGAAGGTCTGATCTTCATCAAGCGGAAAGACAGCCCGAACGGAAAACCTCTCCTGATCGTCTCGCACGAAGTCAGCAATACCATCACGGTCTTCCAGATCGAACGCGCGCCGCATGGCAGCGAGGACGAAGACGACGAGGACGAAGAGAACTGACACGCATCGGACACTCCCTCCGCCCGGCAGCAGGCGGACGCTCTGCCTGCTGCCCCCCTCGACCGTTCGCCGCCGCGCAAGCGCTCGCCCATTCCCGTCACTGCCTCGACGGCCACGGCCCGATCCGGCGCCGGTTCATCGAGGCGTGATCGAAAGTTTACGGCGTTTGTATCCCCGCCCGACCGATTCGTAACACGCAGGCCGTATTGGTGAGCCATCGCACTGAACGGATCGGTGGACCGTTCCACAGGATCACCGGATCGGCACGGCGGCCGCGGAGCCGGCCGCTGCGCTTGGCCAGAATCGAACGAAAGGAGCGCGCTCATGTTGAACATCTCGAAACCGGTTTCGCTGCTCACCATCGCAGGGGCGCTGTATCTGAGCGGGGCATGCGCACTGCAACCGGCCTTAGCCGACCCCCCGGTCGTGCCGCACTCTCATGAGTGGGACCGCGACGACGAAGACGACGATACGATCGACATGCGCCGGAATGCCGAGCGGCGCCTGGAATGGCGAACCCCGGACTTCCACGAGAAAGAGAAGGACTCGTTGCTGCACGTGCAGTTGCTCGGCATCAACGACTTCCATGGGCAGCTTTCCGCAGGCCGGCGCGTCGCGAATCGACCGGTCGGTGGCGCCGCGGTGCTGGCCTCCTACCTCCGGGCGGCTCAAACCGATCCGAGCGATCCCGGCCTCGACGACCGGACGTTCATCGTGCACGCCGGCGACCATGTCGGCGCCACCCCGCCGGAATCGGCGCTGTTGCAAGACGAACCGTCGATCGGATTCTTCAACCTGCTGGCCAATCGCTACTGCCGGTTCGAAGACCGGGGGGCGGGCGCGGGAGCGCGTCCGGGGTGGGACGACGACGAGGCGAGGGACGACCGTCGCGACCGGCGCCAGCACCCCAAATGCAATCTGGTCGGCACCGCGGGGAATCACGAGTTCGACGAAGGCAAAGACGAGCTGTTCCGACTGCTGAACGGCGGCAACCATCCGGCCGGACCGTTCCTGGAGGCGCCCTACCGCGGCGCCCGCTATCCGACGGTGTCGTCCAACGTCGTCGATGAGAAGACCGGCAAACCGATCCTGCCGCCCTTCGTCATCAAACAGGTCAAGGGCGTCCGCATCGCCTTCATCGGCGCCGTGCTGAAAGCCACGCCGACCATCGTCACGCCGACCGGCGTCGCCGGTTTGAAGTTTCTCGATGAGGCGGACAGCATCAACCGGTACGTCCGCCGCCTGCGGCGGGACGAAGGCATTCATACCTTCATCGTCGTCATCCATCAGGGCGGAACGCAAACCTCCTATCAGGGCCCCACGCAGCCCGGCGGACTCATCAACGGCCAGGACATCGCCGACATCGTCTCGCGCCTGGACGACGACGTAGACGTGGTTGTCTCCGGCCATGCCCACTCGTTCACCAACGCACTGCTCAAGAACCAGCACGGCAAAGACATCCTGATCACGCAGGCGTTTTCATCGAGCACCGCGTACGGCGATATCGACCTTACGATCGACAAGCGGACCCGCGACGTCGTGGCGAAGAGCGCGGCGATCATCACTACCTTCGCGGACGCCGGTCCGGGTCTGCTGCCTGATCCGGCCGTCGCCGAGCTTGTGGCGCAGGCCCAAGCCAACGTGGCGCCGCTCGTCAACCGCGTGATCGGCGAGGCGGCCGTCGATCTGCTGCGCACGGAAAACCCGGCAGGCGAATCCTCGCTCGGAAACTTGATCGCGGATGCGCAGCGGACGGCGCTGGGCACCGATATCGCCTTGATGAATCCGGGCGGCATCCGGGCCGACCTGTCCGCCGGTCCGGCCACCTACGGAGAGCTGTTCACGATCCAGCCGTTCGGCAACAGCCTGGTGCGGATGGACCTGACCGGCCAGCAGATCTACGACCTGCTGAATCAGCAATGGCTCAATCAGCCGTTCCCCAGAATCCTGAAAACATCGGGACTGACCTATACGTGGGACAACAACCGGCCGATCGGCGATCGCATCGTCGAGGTGCGGCGCAACAGCGCGCCGATCGACCGGCAAGCGACCTTCTCCGTCGCCGTGAACAGTTTCATGGCGGCAGGGGGAGACAATTTCACGGTCCTGCTTCAAGGGCTGAACCAGACGGGCGGCCCGTTGGATCTGGATGCCTTGATCGCCTACATTCAAACGCTGCCGCAGCCGTTCTCCGCCGCGATCGAGGGACGGATCGTGCGCGTGAACTGACGGCCATGGCCGGTGCGCGGAACCGCCAATTCCTCGCGGGGGAGAGGCGGTTCACGCGCGCCGCACCTGCCATTCCTGGCCCCGGCTGGGGTACAATGACGCATGACGCCGATCGCCTTAGCCGCCAAACTCCTCAGATCGCTCGGGCGGCCGGCAATCTGTCTCGCGCTCCTCGGGCCGCCGGCTCTCGGACAGGCGCAGTCCCTCGAACCGGACAGTGAAGTCCGCGTGTGGATCGAAGCGGGCCGGGCCGTGGCATCCGGCCCGTTGAGCGGCCGCCGGGACATCCCGCTCGATGCGCAAGAAACGATCGTCTGGACAGCGGCCAAAGGGATCAATGCCCTCGTCATTACCTCACGGCGGCTGCTGGGATTTTCGAGCCGAACCTTGACGTGGAGCGAAACCGGCCGCGACGTGCGGGACAAGATCCTCGAACGGAGGGTGTTGCCGGCCTTCGGCCTGGTACGCACCGACACCCATCTCTATGGATTTCGCGGGGCCAACGGAATCTGGTTCGAAGACGCACTCGGGGTGCGGGAAAAGGTCGACCGGATGCACAGCAACACGTACGGCGCCGTGATCGCGACCAACGAACGGGTCATCGGATTCGGGCCGCTCCTTGGAGAATTTTCCTCGATACCACTCGGGGTGCACGAACGCATCACACAGGTGGATAACGCGCAAGGGCTCATCACCGTCACCACAACCCGCCGGACCCTCGTCTTCGGCAGCCGCATGAGCGGGTGGGATGAGTTCGAATGATGCGCCTGCGCCAATCGATCGCGTGATGCCGCCGCCTTCCATGAGCCGGTCCGGCTCAGTGCTCCCGCAGGCATCGATGAATCTCTCGCCGAATATTCGAAGGGCCGGCTCTCGCACGACCGCTTCGGAGACAGAACAGGCATTCTCCCGGCTCCCCGTGGACGCGGCCATGCGGAAAGGCCGGGCATCCGGCACTCATTTCCTCGATCGCAACAGGCAATCCCCGGCGAAACATGTCCGCGGCATACACAAGGGTCTTGGAAGTGCCCCCTATGGCGGCAGACTCGGCCGCGCCGGCGCCCGGGCGGGTTCGCACAGAATTTACGCCGCCTTGAAGACGGCGTAATCAAGGATGCGGCATATGTCCTTTATCTGATCCCGTCGATCCAGATCGAGTCGGGCATTCTTGGAGAGGAGTTCTCGTATGCTGACCCGCGCATTCCAAGCCGCCGTGTGTTTCGGCCTCCTCCTTGCCGTCGCGGCTTGTTCACAGCCGACAAAACAGGCCGGCAGCGAGTTCCTGCAGCCGGCCCCCGGCGCAACCCTGCAGGATTATGAGAGCGAACGGATCGTCCCGGAACCGATCGTGGGCCGGGAACTCCCGCAAGCCTCGGTGCGGCGCATGGAGGAGGAGCATCGAAGGGAACAGGCCGGCACTGCGGCAGCCGGGCTGCAGGACGCCTTCTTCGCCTACGACAGCTGGGATCTCAATGAGGACAACATGCAGGCCATGGCGGAAAACGCGAACTGGCTGTCGGCGCATCGCGACGCGCGGCTCCGCATCGAAGGCCACTGCGACGAGCGTGGCAGCGCCGCCTACAATCTGGTCCTGGGCGAGCGCCGGGCGCTGGCGGTGCGGGAATTCCTGACGGATCTCGGCATTGCGCCTCAGCGACTGGCGGTCATGTCGTACGGGGAATCCCAACCGGTCTGCCGGGAGCCGCGCGAATCCTGCTACCGGGAAAACCGCCGGGGGCATCTCGTCGTCAAACCCTGACTGCTCGCACCGCGCTTATTCCTCCAGCGCCTGGACGACGCCGTTCCGGTCGAAGCGAATACGAAACTCCTTCTCCGGCCTCGCCCGCGCGCCTGTCCCTACGCCTCTGACCCCCAAGCCCCGTTGGATCGGTTGTTCGCGAGTCCGAAATTCCCCTCGAATCCCTCCCGCCTCCGCCACGGGAACAGACAGTCCTGGGCGGAAGTCCGTCGGCAAGAGAGGGCGGTAGACCGCGACCTCCCCCTCCGGCATCAGCTGAATCCGATCCGGCTCGCCGTACTCCGCGACCACCTCGGCCTGCGTCGTGCTGCCGACCCTGATCCAATCCGACGGCCGCACGGTCGCACAGGCCGCGAGCACCGATACCACGGAGAACACCGCGAGCAAGTGAATGATCCTGCCCGAGCGCAAATAGACTGCCCTACCAACCTCCGAACATCGAACGGGCATGACGGTCTCCATTCCGCAATGAGGTCACACGGCCAGAGCCTATCCGACCGATCCACCGGTTCCACCCACTTCAGCGAAAGCCACACGCTACTGAGATAAGCGGGGCGATTCCAGTCAAGATTGCGTTACAGACCCGTCGAAGCCAAACCCGATAAGCTGCGAAAGCCGAAAAAAGTTAACACGGATTTAATAAATTGCTCTTGAGACTGCGCTCCAACCTGCCTATCCTAACGACGAACTCCGGCAGCGTGAACATGGCCCTATTCCCTTCACCCGTGATCGCGAGATACCCCCGCACACCATGGATCTGACCGACCCGTCTCTCTACATCAACCGCGAGCTGAGCTGGGTGCGTTTCGACGAACGCGTGCTCGAAGAGGCGCTCGATCAGCGCCATCCCCTCCTCGAACGGCTGAAATTCCTCTCGATCTTCAGCAGCAATCTGGACGAGTTTTTTATGATCCGGATGTCCGGGCTCTACTGGCAGCAGCAGACCGGCTCCGTCGAAGCCCCGCCGGACGGCCGCACGCCGGAAGAACAAATCCGGGCGGTTCATCAGGCCCTCGCCCCCCTTCTGGCCCGGCAGATGGCCTGCTGGAAAGACGACCTGCTGCCGAAGTTCCGCGAGACAGGCATTCTGGTACAGCCGCTCGCCGAGATCCCGGGTGAGGCGATCGCGCGACTCCGGGACTATTTCAAATCCGCGATCCTCCCGGCCCTGACCCCGCTGGCCTTCGACGCCGCCCATCCCTTTCCTCATATTTCCAATTTGTGCATGAACCTCGCCATCGTCCTCCATGACGGCACGCACAATGAACGATTCGCGCGCCTGAAGGTCCCGCGCCTCTTTCCACGTCTTCTCCCTGTGCCGCGTGAAGCCCAAGCAGCGGGCTGCTCCGACGGAAACCCGGGCAGTTTTGTCTGGATCGAAGACGTCATCGCCGCCAATCTGGATCTCTTATTTCCCGGCTGCCGCGTCGCGACGGCCTATCCCTTCCGTGTCACGCGCGACGCGGACCCCGACATTGAAGCGGACGAAGCCGCCGATCTCCTGGAAGCCATTCAAGAGAGTCTCCGTCAGCGGCATTTCGGTTCGGCGGTGCGGCTGGAAGTCAGCGCGCTAATGCCGGAGCAGATCCGCCAGATTCTTGCGCAGAACCTGCACCTCAGTCCCGATCAGATCGACGCCGTGGCCGGCCCCCTCGGCATGGCCGATCTCATCGAACTCACCAGGCTGGATCGGCCCGATCTGAAAGATCCGACGCTCCCCCATAAAGTCTCCCCGGCCCTCACACAGAGGGATCTCTTCACGGTGTTGCAGGAACGCGATCTGCTCCTGTATCACCCCTACGACAGCTTCACCCCCGTCGTGGACTTTCTTCGCGCTGCCGCAGCCGATCCTCAGGTGCTAGCCATCAAGCAGACGCTGTACCGGGTCGGGCTCGACTCACCCGTCGTGGAAGCCCTCATGCAGGCACGGGAGAACGGCAAAGAAGTCACCGCGCTGGTTGAACTCCGGGCCCGCTTCGATGAAGAAAATAACATTCAATGGTCCAAAGAATTGGAACGGGCCGGCGTGCACGTCGCCTACGGACTGGTCGGGTTGAAGACCCATGCCAAAATGTGCCTGATTGTGCGCCGCGAGGATCAGCGCCTTGCTCGCTACGTGCACCTCGGCACCGGGAATTATAATCCCGCAACCGCGCGCGTCTACACCGATCTTGCGCTCTTGACCAGCAATCCGGCCATCGCCTCCGACGTCGCCATGCTCTTCAACGCGTTGACCGGATACGCCGGAGAGCATCCCTATCGCGGCCTGATGGTCGCCCCGAGCGGAGTGCGCAGCGGCATGCTCGAGCGCATCGAACGAGTCACGGCTCAACACCTGCAGACAGTACAGGGCTATATCGCCTTGAAGCTCAACGCCCTCACCGATCCGGCCTGCATTCAAGCCCTTTACCGGGCCTCCCAGGCCGGCGTCACCATCGATCTACAAATACGAGGCGTCTGCGGACTGCGCCCAGGCGTCCCTGGTGTCAGCGACCGGATCACCGTCACCTCACTGGTGGGCCGCTTTCTCGAACACAGCCGGATTTTCTATTTCCGATTCGACGAGAAGGAAGAGGAGTTATGGCTGGGAAGCGCAGACCTCATGCCGCGCAATCTGGATGGCCGTGTCGAAGCGGTGTTCCCGATCGAAGCCGCGCACCTGCGCGAGGCCATTCGCGACAGGATTCTGTTCCCGCACTTGCGCGACACAGCGCACCTGCGCCGGATGAATGAGCAGGGCCTCTACGAGCGCGTCCTTCCCCTGCCGAACGACGCGCCGCTCGACTCCCAGCAACAGATGCTGAATCAGGCCGGCACCTGGAACCTGACCCCACTTGAGCGCTGATGCAGTCGCGGATCGATCCGCGACGCGATCGCCCGATCTACGCCACGTCCAGGCGCAGGAGCCGGTTTTGAGGGCCTTCGGGATCAGGCTGCGCCAGCCCCAGTACGCGACCCCTCCCCAGAGCCTCCGGCAATATTCATTGGAGTATGCCAAGGCTGCCACCAAACCGAACGGTCTCCTGATGGCTACCTCGATGTACAGGAAGGGAGCTTGCGAGGCGAATCTCGCTCGCAGAAATCGGAATGCATGCTGGGCTGTGACCTCACGACCGGAGCCTTCGTGATGGCCGACCGCATGTCTCTTTACCATTTACCATCGCACGTTCGGAACGGTCCGAAGTCGAGAACCGACTCTGCCATGCGGATCCAGTGGCGCACCTGGAGATCACATAGAACGAAGGAGGGATACGAAATGGCTTACCGACCTGGAAAGACACAACGAATCGCTCTGCTCCCGCGCTTTGGCCTGCATTCTCTTGAGCGCAACCGATGATGCGAGCAAGGAGATAAGAGCTTCGGCGTAGGCCTGTTCCGTAGAGGACGCGACAATGCCGGTTTCTTGTGTCAGATACTCAATTTCAGGCCCGTGACCGGGAAAGTCGGTTGTGGCCAATGGGAGGCCGAACGCGAATCCGTGTACGATTGCCAACCCTACCTGGCTTGGAAGTACCAGGAGGTCCGCAAGAGAGAAATACGGTGCCGCATCTTGCTCCGCAACCAGTTCTCCGAGGAAATGGACGTCGGGTAGGCGCAGAGACGTCCGCAACGCTTCAAGCCTCTGTCGCTCCAGCCCATCTCCAATAATAAGCAACGCCACATTGTCGTATGATCTCTTGAGAAGCGCGAATGCTCGCAGAAGAAAGTCGACCCTCTTTCCAGCGTACAATCGCCCGGAAAACAGCAGGACTTGTTTCCCGCGAAGCATGAGGGTTACCTGGATCCTGCGAACGTCTTCATCCCTGACATTGGCTCCAGCGTGTTTCAGCCCCTCTACGTCGATCGTGTTGAAATACGGCTGAGCTTTGCCGACAGGCATCCCTCGGGTGTGCCAATACTCTGCGCCCTTCGGCGTATACGTAATGATGCCGTCTCCGTGCCGGGTCATGAACCGCTTGATACCTTCCTTGATACTGAGGGAGAGGGTCGGGTGAACCATTGCTTGGAAATTGTAGCCGTGCCCCCACCAAAGCCATTTCTTGCAGATATGTCTTCGCTTCAGCCACAAATAGGGCACGGTCATGCATTGGAGCTCCTGTGGTGCGACTACGATCTCTGAGCCCTCAATCTCTTTGCTTAGCCCCTTCATCCAACAAGATGCGGTTGGCTTGCTCCCGAAAAAGCGAAGCGGGAGCACGTGGAATTGAAACGCTGGAAACTGAGCCGATGGGAGCGTTCCCGTATACACATGAATATCCAAATCTGAAGCGCGACCCTGGACGTACAACTCTTCAAAGAACCGTGTCCGGTAATGGGGGATCTCTCGCTGGACGATTGCAGTTTTTTGCATGACTACACCTTACTCACTTATGTCACTGCGGCGAATCCGGCTGACGCATGCGATAGCTGAAACCGCTTGGGATGGTGGCCGACGAACTCTCCTCGGATAGCTGAGACTCTGACGGACGGATCATTTTGACCGAGGAAAGACCCTGCCAGCCATCATACATATTGCTCGATGCCGGCTCGATATTTCCGGGGCAAAAGCAAGATCGACACGCTGCCCAATCAACCGTCATGATGATCAGCGGCAAGATGCCCCCGCCGGACCAGGCCTTATCTCGACCGCCGGCCTCTACGCTACGTCCAGGCGCAGGAACCGGTTCCGGTGCCCTTCATAGTCCGGCACGAGGCGGTCGTACGTCTTCGGCATCAGTGAAGAGGAAATGAGGAAATCCGCCGACGCCCGGTTGCAGGCGATCGGAATATTCCAGACGACGGCGATGCGGAGCAGCGCTTTCACATCCGGATCGTGCGGATGCGGCTCCAGCGGATCCCAAAAGAAGATCAGCACGTCGATCTCGCCTTCGCTGATCTTCGCCCCGATCTGTTGATCCCCGCCCAGCGGGCCGCTCTGCAGCCGTGTCACCGGCAATTCCAGTTCTGTCTCGAGCAGCTTTCCCGTCGTCCCGGTTGCGATGAGATGATGCCCGGCCAGGGCCTCACGATTGAACTTCGCCCAGGCCAGGAGATCCTGCTTCTTGTTGTCGTGCGCCACAATCGCGATCGTCTTCTGATCGGTCATCGACACGGTATTGTTGTTCATCGCCCCCTCCTCGGTCATAAGCCTACGGACTTGCTGCCCTTCAATCACCGCTCAGTATTGCAGGCTCTTGTTACAAATAGATTTCATGCCAGACCCCGCTGCGGCAACAAGCAGTTACGCGGCTGTCAGGCGACCATGAGCGACCGTGGACCATCTAAACGAGCGGCTTGGGACGTTCACACCACCGGCCCGGCTGCATGACCGTACCCATGGCCAGAACAACAAGAATGCCGGCAAAGAGCACCAGCGTCACCATGGGAAAAAACGCACCGCGCAGATTGGGAAGCATACAGGCTCACCTCCTTGCCGTTCGTCATGTTGTTCACACGGACCCGCGCCACGGCCACACTTCCGGCTTCACCCTATTCGAGATACTGTTCCGGATCGAGGACGATCTTCTCAATCGGACCGTCGGACGGAATCGTCAGAAGATGGAGCTGGCCGCCCACCGCGCCGTTCTCCAGCTGGAAGGTCTCTGTATGATCGATCGTCGCTCGTACCGCAAGCTTGTACAAAACCTTTGCATCGTCGAGGCTGAAGGCCGACAAGAAGCAATGGTCCTCTGCGCGCAGGCGATTCGCCTCGATCGCACGACTCACTTCGGGTCGCTGCTTGTCCCGCTCAAAGTGGCCGCTCGTATCAAGCAAGAGCGCCGCAACACGCTCCTCTCCCAGGAATCGTACCCCGCAGCCATCGAAACTGAGCTTCCCGACCGGCGCGGTCGTCACGTTCCACCGGCCTTTGCGGGTCTTCTCCCATCGTAGTTCCCGTACAGCGACCAGCGGCACCGCTCCGTCGAACCCTGCGACCGCGACGAATGCAATGTGCGGATTCTCCGGCGCCGGCGAGGCGGCTGCCGGGGTTGCGAGCGGCCCTTGCTGTTCCCGATACCTGTCGAACAGTTTGCGAATGAGAAGGTCCGCCTGCGCATCGACCGACAGCGGCTTACGCGACCGGGACAGGGTCTTGCAAACAGCCTGAAACTGCTGATGCAGGGAAAGCCGTTCGCCATACCACCCCTCAAAAGCCGCCGCACTCCGCTGACTGGGCATACAGGTTTTTTCTATTCGGGAAGGGTTAGGGGCGCCGGATCCCCAGAGCACGGTGTCGGCTCCGAGCATGATGCCGGTGGAGGTTAGAAAGATGCCGATCAAGGTTCCAAACATGGTAGGCTCATCCTATCGCAGGCTCATCACTAATAGGTTGCAGCCGGCTCAAGATCGCGTTAACCGTCCGCAGTCCATGGCAAGCAAGAATAATTAACACATCCGTTACAACAACCCGAGCGGCGCGTAACAGCTTCTCCTCTATATCTCTCTCCGCAATGCCTACAACCAACCCTCCGGCTCGTTTCATTTCATCGACAGGTAGCCTGCGCCGACAGGCAGTAGTTCAGGCCATTCTTTGGCCGCTTCTCACCGGGTTGTTGCTCGTCACGGCTTCCTGCGGGGATTTGCAGGATCCGTCCTCCGGAGCGCAAGGGGCCGCTTCTACACAACCGTCCGTCACCCCGGTGTCCGGGCAACAGGCCGGAGATACCGCGACGCCCGGCGCTGATGCCTCCGCGATTCCCGCTGAACCGGCTCCCTCCCTCCCGTCGCCGGAGACTACCCCGCTTCCGACAGAGACGCCCTCCGGCCCGCCGCCTCAAGCCCAGGCGCTGGAGAAGCCTGAGACGCAGCCCATCACGTTCGAATGGAACCCGAGCCCTTCCGGCGATGCAGCCGGATACACCATCCGCATCTCGAATACAGCCGCGACGGCACACTACACCTTCCAGACCGGACAGGAAACCCGCCTGACCGTTGAACTCCCGAAGGGAGAAAGCTACATCGCAACCGTGCTGGCCTTCAATGGCGCCGGGCAGAGCCCCCCTGCCGACTACATCCGTTTCGCTCTATTTTAATTATTCCTCAGATCGGCGCGACTTGAAACAACTGAAGAAGGCGGTCAGGCCAGCCGGGCAGACCAGAATTGCATCCGTTCTTCTGCACACACCGTCAGTGCGCTGCCGGGGCTAACGTGTGGGCCTGGTCCTGTAAAATTGCGTCGAGCCTGATTCGGGATTGGCGCTGAAAACGTTTCACGTTATCTATCGCAAGGAGCGGATCGGCAAACGCCTGGTCGGACGGAGCGATCGGGGCCAGCGGGAACATGCTTAAGGCAGATCGCTTCGCAGCCGGCTTGGCTTTCCAGGGGGTATAGAGCGGGTCGCCGACCAGCACCATCCGCCAGCTCACCCAGCGGCTGGTCAGATAATAGGACTCGACCAGGGAGTACTGGCCGGTCATGAGCAGCGCAGCGAATTCGAGCGGCTCCGGAAACGCATCCAGATAGGGCTCCCCGACTGAGCCGAGCGTCGCGGTAATCCCGCGATCCAATGCATTCTTGCACCAGCCTGACTCTCCGTGGCTGTGGAGACTCACGGCTTCGCCGGACGCCATATGGTACCCGACGGCGCCGGGCCGGAAGGTAAAGGCATCTTCATACTGTCTCAGCCGGTACCAGCCCGCATAGAACGCGACGTCCGGCGCCGCGCCGGGGCGCTCAAACCGCGCCTCCGTGTTGTCCAGTTGCGAGCGGTACGCCGTGCGCTCCGTGACAAACCGATGCAGGTCCCGCAGACTTTGATCGTAGCGGCCATACGTATCGGACGGATCCTTGACCGGCATTCCGCGCGCATCCAGATAGACCGTCCCGTTCGGCCCCTGCCGCTCCGCTTCCATCGCGCGATCCACCAAGCGACTCGCCAGATCGGCGGTCGAGGCATCGAGCCGGCTCACCATAAGAACAGGGATGTCTCGATGGGCCGCGCCGGCTTTCTTGAACGCATGGTGCAACGGATTCGCCCGGCGCCAGGCCGCGCCGTACAATGTCCGATCCCACCAGAGCAGACTCAGTTCACTGTCGACGCTGGCATCGCCATGTTCATCCGACAACCGGCTCTGTTCCATCGCGGCCAAACCGAACACTCCGTAAGTTCCGTACACCTGTTCGATCCGCTGATAGAACTCGCTCCGCCGGTCTCGCACCGGAAGGTCCAGCGATCCGAGCAGTAATTGCAATCCCTCCGCCTGCTGCCCTCGCGCCTGCCTGGCGGTCTCGCTCTCGGAACTCTGCCCGTCCCGGCGCATCTCGTGCCGCAATTGCGAGAGCCCGGCCACCCCCTGGTGGTCCCGAACAAGGGCCTCTAGTCGTGAAGACCACTGCGCATCGGCCGTCGGCTTCAACTGTCGCACCCGTCCGGCGGAGGCCTGAACGGCCTCATCGACGCGCAGCAAGAAGGCGATATGGCGCTCGTAGGTGACGGGGCCCTCTGCCTGCGGCGCGGCTTGAGCAGAAGCAGGCGCAGAGCCGGAACTCGCCGCGATGGCCCCGGCCAGGCGCTCAAGATCTTCCAGCCGCACCCGCGCGGCACCGAGCCTGGCAGTGGCATCGCGACGCCAGCGCTCTTCGTCGTCCGTGAGCCTCGGCGCGGCGACGCGGAGCGGAACACCGAAGACCGTCACGACGACACGAATCGCTTTATGAATATCCCGCGCGTGGAGTGCCTGCCGGAGAGGCGCCGCGAGCCGCCGCTCGTAGTCCTCCCGGCTCATGGTGTCGTCGAGGGGAAGATCCAGTTCGACGATGTGCTGCGCGGGAATTCCCCGGCGCGTCGCATAATGTCGCGCGACCGAGAGACTCTCACGGCTCTTCGCATTGGCCACGATCGCAACCTGATTCGGAGCGAGCTCCGCCCGAAGGGTGGCAGCATCGAACAACAAGAGCAGGCCCTGGAGCAGCACCAGGATTCCCGTGAGGAGCACCGAAACGGACATGGGACCTGGCTTCGTCGCTCTCAAACACTCATGTGGCAACATCTTCAGCCTTGGCGTCCCACAGCCGGCGCCGGCAAGGCCCAAAACCAGGCCCGCTCTGCTTGAAATTTACCCATCGGTAATCCTGGTCTAACGCCGGCGCAACGCCGGGTCGGTAGCATCGGCATAATACAACAATTCAAAGGGAGGAACAGATGGTCACAGTCGGACAATTGATGAAGAAAGAACTGATTACAGTGGACGCCGGGACATCGGTCATCGACGCGGCGAAGCTCATGAAAACCTGCAACGTGTGCAGCGTACTGGTCGCGGAGAAGGGCCGCATCATCGGCATCGTGACGGAATCGGATATCGTGAAAAAGGTCATCGGCTCCGACCGCGGTCCGTACTTCGTTCCGGTGGAGGACATCATGAGTACCCCGGTCGTCGGGATCGAAGAACGCAGCCCCCTCACAGAAGCGGCAGATCTGATGAACAAGCACCGGACCCGCCACCTGGGAGTCATGAAGGGCGGATCGGTCATTGGAATTTTGTCCGTCCGCGACTTGCTCCAGCCGGTCTCCATCGACGAATTCTAACCCCCTCACTCCCTTCCCCTCTCAACTTTGTCATACCCTGCTCTTCCGCAACTCTCGCGGGAGATCGGGGCTTGCCGATGCCGTGAACCATGGATATTGGAAAGGAAGGAGGACAAGCTCCTAGGTCCGCAATTTATACCCGACACCGCGCACCGTCACGATCAAGGCAGGATGAGTCGGATCGATTTCGATCTTGTGGCGGAGCGAGTGGATATGGACGTCCAGCGCGTGCTCTTCCAGCGCATAGCCCTCGCCCCACACGCGATTCAGCATTTCCTGGCGTGAAAAGACACGGCTGGGAGACTCTAAAAACTGGCGGAGGATTTGGAATTCTTTCGGCGTCAGTTCAACCTGGCGCCCTTGCACCGTCACCTCATGCCGGTCGAGGTCCATCTTCACATCGCCGGCCCCGTAGTGCGTCGTAGTCCCGCTCGATGTGTCGCGCCGTCTCAGAATGGCACGGACTCGCGCCACCAGTTCACGGGTACTCTGGCTGCACACGACCAGGTCGATCCCGCGATCGTAGTCCTGCACGCATTCGTCTTCGCTACAAACCGGCACAGTGTCATCTATGGCAACGATGGGAACCGTCGCCAATGTCCGAAGGTTGCGCAGATTCGAGGTGGTCCCGGTTTGGCGGTCAATGACGATCAGGGAGGGCACCGACACCTTCGCCTCGGTAAACGCCGCGGACTCGGTCGTCACGACCGTGCCGCGGTAGCCGTTACTCTCCAGGGCCTTCTTCAGCGATTGCGCGAACGAATCCGTCCGAACGAAGATGAGGATCGATTCCGGAGGCTGGGCGGAGCTTGATATGGTTGCATGCATCGCGATGCCCACATTACGGCCTTGCAGTTAAGCCGGCCTTAGGGCCGTGTAAATTGTCGGTTAACTCCTGCCCCTTTCCAGGCAGCCGCCCCCATCAAGTTAACCCGGAGTTAACAAACTGCTAATACAGCAGAAATGCCTTATTCATATAGTTGTACCTGCTTGTTGGGATACCTACTTCGCAGAGGACATGCATACAATGCGCTATAACCGCTTAATGTTACGATCTTACCTGATCACTCTCGCCGCTTCTCTCTGGCTGGTCCCTGGAACATGGGGCCAGGTCCGCCCGGAGTTAGATCCCGCGATTCCCTCCTACTCTCAAGAGGCCAGCGTAGCAGGGAAGTTCCTCGTCTCCGGGTCGGACACGATGAGGCCGTTAATTCAGGCCTGGGTCAACGACCTGCATCGCCGGAATCCAAGGCTGAAGATCTCCGTAGATGGGAGCGGCTCGGAAACCGGCTTGTCGGCCCTGCTCGAGCATCGATCGGAAGCTGCCGCGATGTCCCGCCGCATGACGGCCAGGGAGATTGCGGAATTTGTTAAGGAATACGGATTTGAACCGACGGAAGTTCCCGTGGCCATCGATGCCCTGGCGGTCTTCGTGCATCGGGACAATCCGCTCCCAGGCCTCTCACTCGACGAGCTCGACGCAATGTTTTGTCTCCAGCGGCATCGCGGCCTTCCATATATTGTCGATTCTTGGGGATTGGTGGGACTTCATGACGAGTGGTTTGATGCCCCCGTCAATCTCTATGGGCGGAACGGCAACTCGGGAACCAGCTATTTCTTCAGAGAAGAAGTCTGCAAGGGCGGCACGTTCCAGCCTCGCATGGTAAACGCGGACGGCTCCGCCTCGGTCGTGATGGACGTGATGCGGGACCGGTTCGGAATCGGCTTCAGCGCGATCGGCTATCGCACTTCTCTCGTCAAGCCCCTGCCGGTCGCCGCTGTCAAAGGAGGCCGCTATGTGGAACCGACGTTCGAACAGGCCATGAACGGGTCGTACCCGCTGCGGAGAAACCTGTACCTCTATATCGCCCATCCGGTAAGCCTCGCGTCCGTACAACCGGTCTCGACGCTCGTTCAGTTCGCGCTCAGCGCACAGGGCCAGCAGTTGGCCATCGATTACGGATATTTCCCTTTGACGGTCCAGGAGATCGCCCGGCTCCGGACCAAGTGGTCGTCCTCCGTCAAATCGGCGCTCGCGCCCGTCCCGCCCCATCCAGCCAACTGAACGCCCGGTGAGGGAACTCGAACAGGGAGAAGAAATGCCGCGTGCAACCGCCGCCGTGACCAGGTCATTTTGGTCGAAGGTCGGGATCGCCGGATTCGCGGCGCTGTCCCTGGGATGTCACGCCGCGCCGTTTCCCACTGTGACCATCTACGAAACCTCCGAAGCCTATGTGCGCCTGGAGGCGAATCACCTGCTCACGCACAGCACCGGATATTCCCATCCCTCCTCAATCGACCCGGACCTGATGGCTGCCGTGCTGGAGGGCATTCAGGTAGAAGAGCCCTACACCCGGATTCCGGGCTACGACGACTTGTCGATTCCCAGACGGCACCCGGCCTTCACCCAAGCCGATATCGACCGCTTCGCGCCGCTCTTGAGCGAAGCGCTCCGGCAAGCGACGCCGGAAGAAGTCGTGACTTTCTATCAGAGCGCGCGCCTCTCCGCATTGAGCCATGAAGTCACTTCCGGCGGGCTGTTCGTCGAAGGAGACGAACTGCATCTGTTGCTAAGCAACCTGCGGTCCGGGACGGATCCCGTCGCGGATATCGGAGTGGCCCCGTCCAAAGACGATCGGCTAAGACCGCTGGAGTCGCTCGCCCCACAGCGGGGTGCGCTGGTTTTTCTGCCGGCATCGGCCGCGCGCAATCCCACCCCCTCCGGCCTGAAACGCATCACGCATTGGGACCGGCGGGAAATCATCGTCCGGTACCGCGAACTCAGACCCCGCGGCCGCGCGAACGCACCGGCGGATCTGAGCGGGCCGGGGAGACCGGTCCGCTAGAAATTCCACTGCAGTTGAAATCGGATCAGATTTCCGCTGTTCTTCTGATAGGGAGTCTGAAGGCACGCGGCCCCGATGGCGGATGAATTGGTGCAGGTCGCCGGAGAGAACTCCGAATCCGCCGACGTGCGGGAGGTGAACGTCCCCATGACGGTCAGCTCGACCGCCCGGTTGATTTGATATTCAAGTCCGATTTCCAGTTCGCGCACGGAATTCCGCGGAGCGTTGGCTTCGTGCTTCTTTCCTCCGAAATATTCCTGATAACGCACGAATGGAACCATCCTCAAACAGTAGGTGTCGCACTGGTAGTTGTAGAACACCTGCACGTAGCCTCCGCTGACGGTTCCAACGACGACCTCCGTTCTGGCCGCGTTCAGCTCTGGCCCCCGCCCGACCGTATATTCGGCCTGGAACCCGAACGGCTGAGGATAGGCGATGAAATGCCAGGCGACTCGTTCATCCAAATAATTACCGCCGTTCCGGAGCACCGGGTTGGAGGAAAAGGCCGCGCCCGTAGCGGAAAACGTCGGCGTCAGGGGAATGATCGGGGTAGTACCGACATTGAACTGGCCGGTGTAGGCGTCCATTCCGAATTCGATCATCTGCCGGTTGATGAACGGAAGCTCGAAGGGAAACGAAGAATGAAACACGACGTGCTTGTTTTTGTTGGCCTCCCGCTTACCCGCGGTTTGCCCGTTATACACTCCAATGCCGAGCATGCCGTAATCCCCCGATCCCTTCAGTCCGCTGTCGACGAGTCGCCGAAACCGCTCTCTGACGCTCGTCGGGGCGTAGTACAGAAACAGGCCGAGATCGCGCTCGTTGTTCTGGGCGCTGTTGATAGCATCGTTCCGGTCCAGAGCCAGGCGATTCTGGCTGGATTGCATATTCTCGAATCCGAACGGGACCTTCGACAAGCCGGCGCGTATGCGCCATTCCTTGTCTTCCGTAAGGAACAGATCGGCGTACCAGTCGCGCAGTGTCACAGTTTGCTCGGTGCCGCTCAGAAGGCTGCCGAACTCCGGTTGAAGGTAGACGAAGACCCGTTCGTGCGGCTGTCCGCTGAGGATGATCCGGCCTCGGCGAAGGAAAAACTCGTTATTCCGCCCGATCGAGCGATCGCCCTGAGCGCTCAGCAGTTGATCCCGGTTGAGCGTGTGATTGTAGCGGAATTGTGTATAGCCGCGAAGGCTGATCTTCTCGTACCAGCGCTCCCGCACCGGCACATCGCCGACGCCACGGCTTTCTTCCGACGCCTTGCTCTGGCGTTTTTCCTCTTCGGCCTTGATCTGCACCCACTGGTCGATCGTAATTTGCTTGTTCTGCAGCAGGGCATCTTCCAGCTTGCCGGCCGACGCGGGGACGCCTGACAGTCCGAGGCCGATCAGCCCACACACCCATCCACCTACCCACTTTCGCACCATCCAATTCATCACAATCCCTTCCTCAAGCTGGCTCATCCAAGAGCCAGCAGAATAGGGAGAGACGATTACGGCCAGGTTACGAATGTCTCCGGTCTCGGTTAACTCGTCAGGAAGGGGGAGTGCAGCGGTAGCAACCATGCCGGACAACCCGGCGGGATAGAGTAGAGGGGCCTAGTAGGCTGCGGAAAACTCGGTTGATGCCGAGAATGTGGTTAGGATCTTCCGTGTTGTAGGATCGGCGGAGACACGCTCGCGAGGTACGCTTCACGGATGATGAGAACGCCGCTGGCGGACTTTTTCAGCATCCTGTTAAAAACAGGCCCGGAGGCGCTGGCTATAGTATTTCGCAAAGCCTTTGATCCATGCCGGTGAACTGAAGGAGGCCAGGCTCCACCCTGGGGAGAGGCGGCGGAGGCGGGTTCCGACATCGCGGAATCCAGGATCCTGCTGGTGAATGCGCTGATACAGCTCGCAGGCCTTCTGGGTACGATGGAGCGTTTCCAGCGTACGGGCGAGAAAATAGCGGATATTGAGGCGCTCGCTGTCTGTGCCTTGCTTGCTTTTCAAGAGCGCGACCAGTTCCTTGGCTGCGTCCTCATGCCGGCCGACCGCGCTGAGGCACAACGCCACTTGAGACATTGCCCGCACCTGCTGCAGCGTATCCGTCGCCGCCCGTTCAAACGCAGCGATCGCCTGTTTGTACGATCCGGCCTGTTTCAGGGCCAACCCCTGTTCGTAATACGACTGCGGCTGGACGGCGGGAGCCGGCGGTTGAGGAAGCGCTGAATTCTGGTCGGGCCCGGGAGACGCCGGCGCAGCCGCCGCGACTTCCAGTTCTTCAGCGGCGGCGTCCTCCCGGCTGAAGAGATCGTCGAACGCCTGCTGCCCGACCGGCAGAATGCCGCCCGCCCGCCGGTCGTTGGTCGCGCGCCAGACGATGCCGGCAGTCACCAGCGGTGCGCGTTCCGCGTAGCCGTAGGCCAGCGACACATCGCAGACCTGGTTGATCAACCGGGCATTGCCGCCGGTCAGACGATGCACCATGACCGACGCCTGGGTGGTCATGACCGTTCGGGCGCCGCCCGCCATCGCCATGCGGTGCCGGATATAGGCCGGCGTCTCGTCCTCGCCAAGGGGCTGCAAATGATAGTCGACGGAGATGCGTTGAGCGAATTGGACGAGATCAACCGTGCCGTCAATCGCGAGGTTGAGCCGGCG
>CAZXNN010000010.1:0-25530 GCA_964641915.1 uncultured Nitrospira sp.
CCATTCACTACTCTGTGCCTGGGCCTGCCAGGCTAATCAACCGGCGGACGGCCCATCTTCCGCGCCGGACTCGCAGCTGCTGGCGCTGGCGGCGTTATTGCTGTTAGTTGCATCCCTCCGGCCATCGCTGTTCTTCCTGTATCTCACGCAATCGCGCGCGCCGCCCCGTTTCTAAGCACTCATCATCACATCATTCAGTCGTTAATTCCTGTGCGGGCTATGCGCGTCGTACGCGGTCATGGTCTGTGTCGTGGGACCGTGTTTCATCATTATTCATTCATTCTCGGGAGAGGAGTATGGGCCATGGTGTCGTTCAAGCAGGTTGGGCAGATCGCAGTCGTCATGACAGTTGTCGGCATGCTGGGGGCAGGGCTGCCCCTCGCACAGGCGCAGGAGCCGAGTCCAGGGGAAGTCACGGCGTCACCTCGTGAACAGGAATTGCGTGGACAGCTCAAGGGAATTCTTCAGGAACTGGACGACATTCAGAAGGGGCGGGAGAGCGCTCTCCCGCCGGCGGACCGGCCGAAGACCGTGACGGAGAAAATGAAGCCGGAGCAGACCCAGGCGACCGAGGCGGCTGCAGCGATGCCGGAGTATGAATTGAGCGATACGAGCATCGTGAGCAAGCGGTTCCAAAAACGGCCGGAAGGCGTATCACTCTCGTCGACGGTTCAGGCCGAAACGGACTCGCAGCCGACACGCACGATGAAGGAGTCGATGGAGTCGCTGCCGGGTGTGATCATGCGCCAGGCGAACGGACCGCGCGACTTCAGCATCGCCATTCGCGGCACCGGCGTGAAGACGTCGTTTGCCGTACGAGACATCAAAATGTACGAAGACGGGTTTATCCAAACTCAATCCGACGGGTTGTCGCGGTTGGATATCCACGACCCCTGGTTCATGCGTAGCGTCGAAGTTCTGCGTGGCGCCTCGTCGTCGCTGTACGACAACTATGCGCTCGGCGGCATGGTGCACTTCCGCACTAGACGGGGCAGCGACATCAATGGATTTGAAACGTTCCTGTCCGGCGGTTCCTATGGCTATCACAAGGAAGCGTTTGCCGTCGGCCAGGAAACCGAGCATCTCGATATCTCGATGTTCGCGAGTAATGTTCAGGAAGACGGGTATATCCGGAACAGCGGATACAAAACGCAAACGCTCAATATTAATATGCGATTCAAGATCGACGACAAGCAGAATTTCTATTTCAAAGCGATCTCAAACTGGCTGGATTCCCGGGTGCCGACCAGGCTCACGCAAGCACAGTTTATCGCCGACGACCGACAGGTCGGCGGCACCGGTGCGACGACCGCCGACCGGCTTCATCAACAGCGGGTCGACCGCCGAACGATCGTCGGCGGCATGTACGAGCGGCAGTTGAACGCCAACACCGTCCTGACGGTAGAAGCGGACTACGATGTAAAGGACATCAATCAAACCTTCAATCAGATCAGCGATAACATCAATCCGAACTACAAGCACTATACTGATCTTCGTCACGACGGCCGTCTCGGCGATATGCCGTTGAAGAGCTATGTCGGGTTCTTTGCGAACAGCATGGAGCAAGAGGGGCAGACGTTTGAAAATCTTGCCGATGGGCAGGGGACGCGAGGGCTGCTGCTCCAAAACAACCGGGGGAATATTCGGAATATCGGAGCGCGGTTTCGTGAAGAATTGGAGTTTGTGCCCAAGTGGACGCTGGCTGCCGGGCTGGGTTTTGAACAATCGCATCTGAGCATCGAGACGATCAATTACACCGCCGGCGCGGTATCGTCGAGACCAAATGCGCATCGCGATTTTACCAATGTCGCGCCGGAAGCCTCACTGACATGGAAGCCGGCGGAGGCCTATCGGCATTGGGTGCGGGGATCGACGGGCTATGGTTTGCCGACGTTCAGCCAGCTCACGCGGGATCCGGTGACCGGTCTTCCTGGATCCAACTTCGACCTGAAGCCGCAGAAAAATCTGAACGTGGAAATCGGAACCGAGTCGAAGCTGGATAAGACCTTCACCATGCAGCTCGTCGGCTTCTGGGTCTTCTTCAAAGATGAAATTATCACGCAGACGATCAGCGGGAACAACACGGCCTCTGTAAATGCGTCCTCGTCCGAATATCGCGGGATTGAAGCCGCCTATGACTGGCGTCCGTTGTCGGGTCTGCGGTTGTCCGGCGCGTATACGCATACCGATGCGCGGTATGTGAATTTCTCAGACCGGACCGCCGCGGGTTTCCTGGTTCGAGACGGCAAGACGGTGCCGAACGTGCCGACCGATGTGTTGAACAGCAAGGTGGAGTACGAACATGCCGAAAGCGGCTGGGGCGGTTGGGTGGAAGGGAGCTACTACAATAGCTATTTCCTGAACAACAATAATACCTTCGGCATTCCGTCCTACATGGTCGGCAATGTGAATATTCACAAGAGTGTCGAGCTGAAGAACTCCTGGTTCCGGTTCGCCAAGTTCTATCTGGAGCTTGACAACATCGGCGATAAGAAGTATGCCGCGTCCGGCCAGGTGATCACAGGGGAAACGCATGGGCAAGCCGCCGCCTCGCAGGCCTTCTTCGCCGGCTACGGCCGGGCGATCTACGGCGGGGTGACGCTGGGATTGTTCTAGCAGTGAGCCCATCGACGGAGTTGCCATGCGGCGACTCCGTCGAATGGACGATTGCGGGAGATGCTCTCGCAGGAATACTTCATTTGAGCAACGCAGAATTCTGTAGCACAAGTGAGCAGCCATCAGTAGACAGTCTCGGAGGTTCGGCGTACATGAGTAGTCTGAAAGGGTAGACAGCATATGAGCGGTCGTTCCGTCAGAACAGTTGGGAATGTCGTTGCCGGGATCACGGCGGTGATTTATTTCGGATTGGTCTGTCTGGCCGCCACCTGTTCGCTGGCCCTGCCGGTGTCCTCCCAAGCCGGCGGCCATGAGCAACATCACGGTCACGACAGCCATGAGACTGCGCATTCTTCTCTCTGTGCCTGGGCCTGCCAGGCTACTCCGGAGGCCGGGTTAGTCGCGTCGGCTCCCGCCGACGTATTCGAGCTGGTCGTGCTCGTCCCGGTTGCTTCTCCCGTTCAACCGGTCTCGGTTTCTTCGGTGTTACTCCTCCGCTCTCGTGCTCCTCCAGTGCTCCCGCTCGGATAATTCAGGCGGGACGCGTTCGTTTCATCGTGATTTCATGATCGTTGGGACGGGACTCCACTGATGGAGTACTGTTCCATTTCAGAACGCCTTCCACCTGAGCGATCCGGAATTGCCCCGGTTTGTCTCGAAACATCTGTGTGGTCCGGGTGTGGCGGCCTCCTCGCCCGGACCCACTGGGGCGCAGACTCTCTCCACTGAGTCTCCGCTCCGGCCTTTAGTCAGGGTGTTGGTGGGATGTGTGACGAGTGATGGACATGGGTAATGTGCGCGCAGGTCTTAATCGATAGGAGAGGGATCCATGAAAATCAGCCAAGTGGGAGTCGGACTCGCGATGTGGATGAGTGTCTGTGCGCCGGTTCAGGCGGGTGAAGGCGTTCAGTCGGCGACGGTGCCGATGCCGATGCCGGAAGAGGTGTCCGTCAGTCAGGTGATCGTCCAAATCGGCGGGCGATTCTGCGAATACCATCGCGAGGAGGTCGAAGGGGCGCTGCTGCGTTTTTCGACAGTACAAGCGGTGGAGTTTTTGAACGCTCACGGCACGGTGCTGGTGCGCTATCAGCCGGAGGGAGTGCCGCCGGTGCAATTAGCGGCGTCGGTTGAGCAGGCGCTTGCGTCGGGGATCGGCTGCAAAGCCTGGGTAGATCGCGGCGGGCTGCGGGAAGCGAAATCATAGGAGGCTGAAGATGAAGCAAAGCGGAATCATATTGGCGGCGGTGCTCCTGTTGTGGGGATGCAGCGAAATGGGAACGACTCCGGCGGGGAAGGCGCCGTTAAGACCGAAGGACGGTGAGATGGCATTGCCCGGCAACTACATGGTCTGGCCGAAGTTCCTGTCGGAGGTGCAGCGCCCGGATGCCAAACAAGTGCGCGAGTTATTCGTGAATGTTGCCGGTGCGCGAACAAACCAGGGCCAGATGTTTCCTAACGGCACTGTGATGGTGATGGAATTATATAAGGCCAAGATGAACGGGGACGTGCCGGAAACCGGCGCAGACGGGAAGCTTCTCAAGGGCGATCTCGCCAAAGTGTTCGTCATGGCCAAAGGCGACGGCTGGGGGCAGGACGTGCCCGACAATCTGAAGAATGGGAACTGGGTATTTTCCGCCTTCGGTCCCGACGGCAACCCGTTGGCCGAAGATTTCACGAAGTGCCGCGCGTGCCATGCGCCGCTGGCGGCGAAAGATTTTGTGCACCGGTATGACGAGTATTTTGACAAGCGGATGCCGCGCTAGCTGGCTGATGGTGTGGGACGGGATCTTGGGATCTGTGGTTGGACTGACCTCCTGACGCAGATCTCACCAGGGGGAGCGCGGGTTGGGCGCTCCCCCGCCATACGTGCCGGTCGAGAGGACAGGATGGAGCCACCGTTATTGCGAGTCCAAGAGGCGGCCGCGCTGCTTCGAGTCAGTAAGTGGACGATCTATCGATGGATCGAGGAGGGCCGCTTGCGCGCGACGAAGATCGGTCGGGGCAGCCTGCGCATCTTTCGCGCGTCGCTGAACGGACTCATCGAAGGCCAGTGTACGGATCGGGCGATCCTTGAATCAAATGGGCGAAGCAAAGTGGTGCGCATGCGATCGAGTCTGCGGGCGAGCAAGAGGCGGACATGATGCGGAAACGGGTCTGGCGGTTGTGCACCCTTCTTCCAGACCTGCCCGGGCACTCGGGGGATGGCCTCCCTCCGAGTCCCGGCCCTTCGGGGTAACACGAGTGATGATTGAGGCGTGCGTCACCTGCGCGGGCACGCGCAGGTGAGTTTCTTCCAAGTCCCCGGATCTTCGGGGGAACAGCGAGGTGATGTATGGCGGTCATGACGTCAGCGGTCTTGCCCCTTCTCCGGTCGGCCACGACGGAGACTTCGCGTGCCGATGCCTGGTTGCATGTGGTGGTCGTGCGGCTTCTGGCCGTGTCCTTGGCGATGATGCGCCGCCGGCCTCGACAGTACGAGGGCATCGGCAAGGGACTGCCCAAGGGATATCGTGCCTGGCCGGTTCTCGATTCCTGCACGGATCCCTTGGAGCCCGGCGCGTTCCGGCGCTTTTATGTCTGTCCGAAGGGCGCAGGCACTGTCGATGACGAGGCCTTTCCGGTCGGCACAGTGCTGGTTGTGGAGACCTACGGTTCGTGCGGAGGTGAGGGATCGCTCGCCACGGGAACAGGCGCGCCCGGCGGGCTGCAGTCGATCTTTGTCTTGGAAAAGTTTGCGAGTTTGCAAGGCTGTTGCGACGCTGATGGTGAACAGGGGGCCTGGTCCTATTCGACGTACGCCGCCGACGGCCAGTTTCCGGTCGATTGTGCGCCGTCTTCCGGAACAGGGCGCGTGATGGCTCAATAGTCCGCTAGCGGCACGCGCAGCGCGGGCGAGAATTGAACGGGCGCCATAGCCGCTTTTAGCAAGGGTTGTTCAACGGCGTCGTGTGGCCTGTGTAGGAGAAGTCTTATGGATAAGATTATCGCATTGCGGGACAAGCGGTTGCTTCGCGTCGACGAAGCCGCCAAGATTCTGAACGTCAGTCGCTGGACTGTGTATCGGTGGGTGGAAGCCGGTCGTCTCGGCGGAACTCGCATCGGCGCCGGGAGTCTTCGGGTTTTCAGTGAGACGGTCGCGGCGTTGATCGATCTTCACTGTGTCGGGGAGCCTGCGGTGGCGGGGATATTTAAGGAGGCTCGAACCGGCCAGGTCATGTCCGTCCCGGCTGGCCGCCTCGCGTCCAGCCAGGAAAGAGTCCGGCCTCGCCAACAAGCGACGGAATAAGATGCGGGGGGGCAGTCTTTGGCAGCCTCGCATGGTCTGTATTCTCTGGCTGCTGCAGAGCCTGGGGGGATCGACTGCGCCGGCAGAGGCCTCGTGCGGCTCGGCGAGCTGCTTCGTCGTGATCGGCTCGCAGCAGCAGGTCTCGCCGGCGGGCGTGCTCACGGCGAACCTGACGTATACCTACACGAACAATGGGATTCCGGCGGAAGGGGCGAGCACGATTCCGTTCGCCAATCAGCAAACGAAACAGTTGATCCTGGCCAACTCTCAAGTCAATCAGTTGGCCACGTTGGTCAGGACCACGACGCTGGATCTCAACTACGGGCTCACCGAGCAGTTCGGGCTCCAAGTCTCGGTTCCGTACCGGCAGATCAACGCATTCGGGCAGATCGGCGCGGGCGTCCTGACGAATACCAACGACAAAGGTGTCGGCGATGTGCTGGTGAAAATGAAGTACAACATGCTGCCGACACTGCGCAGTATGCTGGTGTTTGAAATGGGCGTCTATCTGCCCACCGGGGACTACGGCAACCAAGGGGCCCCGGGACAGCTAGCCGAGTCCACCCTCCAGGTCGGGCGGGGAGCGGTGGGGCTTCAGCCGGGCTTCTACCAGACCTACGAAATACTGCCGCATCGATTGAATCAATTTCTATCGGGATCGTACCGGTACACCATGCGGAATTCCGACGGGTATCGATTCGGGCAGGAGCTTGCCCTCAATGCCGGATTGAATCTCGTCACATTCCCGTGGCTGACCTTCACCGGGCAATTGAATTTTCGATATAAGACCAAAGACAACATCGAGGCGGCCTTATACGAATTTAGAAGTGACCCATTCAATCGAGCCGTCTTGCTCGACGGCAACATTATCGGAAGGTCGGTGCCGACGACGGACAGCACCTATCTGGCTTTTTCGCCCGGTGTCGTCGTCAACGTGTTCGATTATGCCCAAGTGTATTTGATCGGGCAGTTACCGGTCTACCGGGAATTCAATGGGAATTTGCAACAGGAAGCCGGCTTCGTCCTCGGCATGACCAAGTCCTTTGCGACGACGCCGTTGTTTTAGCGGGCGTAGCTGTTTTTTAGACGGAGGTTCCAAATGAGCACCGCAACGGGTCCCACGGATCTTGCCAAGAAACCATTCTGGCGCCCGGGCTCCGTCAGCCGCCACGCCCTTCTGGCAATCGGGTTGTTCCTGGCCGCCTGCGGCACCGGCGGAGACAGCGAACAAGCCCCCAATACGCCGCTCTCGATTCCGATGGCGCTGGTGGTGAATCAGGACGATACGACGATGACCACACTTCGGCTCGACGGCCAGGGATCGCCGGTCATCAGCACGCTGTCGCTTGGTCCGGCGCAGGCCGATGCGATCGGCGGCGTGACGTTCTCGCTCGGGGAATGGATCTTCGTCACGAATGCCGCCACGAACAAGGTCGCCGCCATCGACCCGATCGCAGGCCTGGCGCCAATTCTGGAGGATTTCTTGGACGTGAATCCCCAGACCTCTTTGGTCAGACTTGGCCAGCGTCCGACTCGCATCTATCGGTATCCGGGCGACAAGGAAGTGCTCTTAACGATGAACGAGGGCGACCCGCTTACCGGCCACGATACGATCAGGGGCTGTCCCAATGGAGGATCGGTCACGGTCCTTCACAATTCGCATCTGAGTGCCGGCGGAGAGAAACCCCGTGTCACGACCACTGTCTGTCTCTCCGGGACAGGGGAGCATCTGGCCGCTTTCTCCACCGGGCCTACGGCTGCCGCTCCGAACCGGACCGAGCTCGCGTTCGTGTCGAGCAAGACGACGGGGATGATCAGCCTGCTGCTCGCCGATCCAAGCTATGACGCTGTTCGATGGAGCGAGTTCATCGCGAAGATCGACCTCTGCGACAGCGCCAAAGAGCAAGCGCTGCTATTCCCAGCCTGTGACGGGAGTGTGGCGACGCCGAATCATGCCGCCCCGGCGGGTCTGTTCTGGTCGCAGGCGACAGAAAAGATCTATGTCTATCTCTCGGGCTACGGCAGCGTGGTGGAAATTGATCCTGATGCTTTCAGCATTACCAGGACAGTGACTATCACGCCGCCCCCGCCGAGTCAGACCGTCTTTCATTCCGTCGGGATCACGCCGAACGGGCGAACGTTGCTGCTGGTCGGAGAGGACACGGCCACTGATCCAACGAAAGTCGTCGGGCGTTTGGGATCCGTCGATCTCACCGCGCCGGCGCTCACGGCAACGGAACTCTCATTCCCTCTCTTGAGCAATATCAGACCCGCGCGGTTTCAGTTCACGCCAGACGGGACGAAGTTCTATATGACGCAGTCGAACGACGCAGGCGGCCTGACCCCGGCGCAAGCCCAGAATCTGAGAAAAGATTTACTGCTGGTCTTCGATCCTTCCACGATCGCGCTCGTGTCCGAAGTGACCTTGCCCGCGGCGGCTACCCACGACATGGATCTCTGGATCACCGGTCCGGCCGGCGCCGGTTCAGCCAAAGGGATTGTGATCACGAACGCGACGCCCGGAGCTGCCGGCACCCTGTCGCTGGTCGATGCCGCCAGCCTTGCGATTGCCGCCCCTATTTCTGTCGGGAGAAACCCCAAGCAGGTGACGGTCTACTATGTCGGGCTGGCGGCCAGCGACAATCAGGCCACGCCGCGATGGTAGGCGAAGACAGTGTGCGCTCTCGCATTTGCGCCAAGGAAGATGCGGGGACTGGCAAAAGGTCATGGGCTGGCGTCTGACGAAGCGGCAGGGCGTTCAGCCGAGACTGGGTGGTCTCGTTTGCGAAACGGTCTGTGGCGAAATATCGCCAGCCCTGCCACCCCGCTCCCGAACAGCCAGGCTGCAGCGGGAAGGGGTACAGCGCTGATTGGTCCGAGGCTGACCAGGCGGAATCCGATGCTGCTGCCCTGCGTCAGGGGGTTGTGGACGCTGCTGGACGTCGAACGCAGGCTTTCCTCATCGAGCCATAGTGATCCGCCGCGAATGACGCGATTGGCGCCGTCAGGCGTCTCCGTCCATTCGTAGACGTTTCCGGCCTGATCGAACGTCCCGTAGGGACTCGCGCTTTCAGGTCCGGCACTGCCGACCGTGGTGACGTGTCCGAGGTTTCCGGTGCCGTCCCAGTTGGCGCCGAAGTTGTAGTTAGCGACGTTCCGTCCCGGGTTGGCAATATTTCCGGTCGGCGTGGCCGTGGCCACGGTCGGAGCGGTATTGCTCTTCGTCGGATACTGAAAGTAGTTTCCTGTCGGCCCGTCGTTGGCGTGATAGGCCGCCTTGTACCATTCTTGTTGGGTGGGAATCGCGACCCAGTTCGTGCCATTGTGCTGATCCGGCCCATGAACGCCCTGGCTGGTGATTGTGTGCGTGTCGCTAAACTGGTAGAAACCGGTTTCCGTGTTGCCCGTCATGACCCAATTCGCAAAGCGCGCGGCATCGTAATAGGTGACGTAGTTGACCGGTTTGTTGCCGTAGTTCGGCTTGGCGGCATATTTGCTCCCGTCCGCTGCCGCCGGATTGTAGTCGATGCCTCCTTTGACCACGGCGAATCCGGTGGCATTCGTCATGTTGGGGTTGTACACGTCGTGAGGATTGGCGCCCCCGGGATCGGCGGTGTTTAAAAACGCGGCGTATTGCGCATTGGTCACTTCGGTTGCGCCGATGTGATACTGGTAGGAGACTGTGCCCAGTCCGGTGAGAGGGTCCGAAGCATTCCCCGCATGTCCGACGAGTACCGTGTCGAGACTGAAAAATGCCGCCTCGACGTGTGATACGGGGCAGGTGGCTGCGGCGCTCGCCGCAGCCACGATGATCCAACAGCGCCATTCCATGATCTAGCCGCGCAGCCCTGTCCGGCGCCGGGCCAATCCGATCACGCCCGCCACTCCGCTTCCGAATAGCCATGCGGCAGCCGGCAACGGCACGGGTGCGGCGAAGGTGAAGGTGCCCATCGGCGTGCCGATGTCTGATGTGGTGAAGAAGGCTGAGGCCACCTCAGGGCTCCATTTCAACGTGCCCGAGAGAAACAGGGACAAGGGGTTACTGGTGGCCGTGACATTCGTGAGATCCCAGGCCGGGATGGGAAACCCGTAGTTATTGAGGAGGTACCATCCGGAGCCGCCCGCGGCATTGCCGACTCTGGTCGCATCGTATTTCAGCGCAAAATCGCCGGTGACGAAAATCCCCGGAAAATTCCCCATGAATCGCGTGACCCCGCCCAATCCGATCTGTCCGCTGGCCGTGCCGGTCAGGTTGCTCGAATCATAGGTGAAGTTGGTTGCCTGAATGGCGCGACCCGCCGGGTTCGTCACGGTCGCGCCCGTCACGCCATAGACGAGATTTGTCGCCGGAATCTCACCGGTACCCGGCACGAGATCCGCGGCACCCGGCGTGTTGATCTGCGTGGCGGTGAGTGACGCCGAGGCCGAGGCATCCCAGAACTCTTCCAAGTAGAGCGTCGCGGGTGTTCCGGAAGGGTTGAGTACCATTTGAGCGAGGGCGTCTCGATCGAGATTCATGGTGAACGTCCCGCTCGTGACGGAGGCGGCGTGCGAAAACGCGGGGACGAAGACGGTGAGCGAGACAATCAGCAATCGGGCATACTTCTGTAAACTCATCGTACTCCTCCTGGTGATGGATGACGTTCATTGTGGTTACAAGGGGCATGTGGCAAGAGGCCGCTGGGTCGAAAGAGTGCCAGTTCGTTTCTCTCCTCATGGCGTCACATGCGCGTTGGCATAGACGCTAGGAATCGTTCAAATCCCATCTTCGTTTTGATTGTAATGCCCGTCCCTGCCTCGTTGAGGAAATGGGCGTATGGGCTAAACCGTCCTACGCCGCCACCAGCCCATGGCCGCGACGCCCGTGGCAAACAACGGCAGCGCGGCAGGAAGTGGTACGGCGCTCATGTGCCAGTCGACTTGAACATACGGGCTGTGGGTGAAGCCATAGTCGGTGCCGGCCGCGATAAACGGCTCGTTAAAAAGCGTCGCCAAACTGTTACCGGCATTGACATTGAACCCATTGTCACAATCCCCCAATTGGCAGAACACCAAGTTCATGTAACTGCCGTCGAGGGTCAGCCACGGTGTCGTCTCATCGGGAAAGCCGGGTTGGAGGGGGAAAATCGTTGGGTACAACACCACACTGTATAAATGGTCGGCATTGTGGACGAGAGGCAGTGACGGCCTTGCTTCGCCATTGAAGGTAAGGGTTGGGATCGAACTGACTGCCACTTTGTTGTTATCTCCTTGCAGGGTTCCGTCCACGATGCCCGCAAGGGTGTTGCCATTGTAGGTGTAGGAAAAGTCAAACTGGGCCGCTTCGGCATGCGGCAGGAAGAGCGCCAGTCCGAAGCTGGCGGCGATCAGGATTTTCCCCACTATAGGCAGTCTTTTCATACTTTTGCGAACAGCGTCCCCAGTTAAATCGCACATGTTTCATCTCCTTGATGATTGATGCCCCGATGGACCAGCAAATCAAAGCGCGGGGTTTTGCCTTGAACGCTCATATAGAATGTCAATTCCGCATTCGGACTCTCGTCAGCGATGCCAGCCCGGCTAACCCGCTCCCGAACAGCCAAACGGCGGCAGGCAGCGGGACGGGCGACACGGTGATGGTATTGCCGCTGACCAGGAAGGCCACGTCATTGCCGCTCAGGGTGATGCGGTAGGCGGCATAATCGGTAATGGGACTCACGAACCCCGTCGGAGGCGAGAAGCTATCGTCGGTGTTGATGCCGCTTTCCGCTTCTGTTGGAGTCAGCCTGTAATCCGCGACGAGGAAGCGGTACTGGCCCTCCGCCGCGTTCACGGTGAAGGCGGGATCGCGTCGAACGTGGATGGACCCGTCCGCCGCCCCTTCGGCTTGCGAGAGACTCGTCACCGTCACCGGACTCGTCGCCGCGGTGAGTCCATTGTGGTAGACGGGCGTATTGTTGTTGATGTCGTCCGCGCGCACCAACGCATCAGCCGCCGTGATGGGGCTGCCTGTATTCAGATAGAAATGCGTGTCGGGATCCATCCAGGTGAGCTGGCCGTCCCCGTTCAGATCGGAGGCAAAATAGCCGGCGGTCGCGGTACTGCTCTGGGACGCTTCATAGGCGCGGAGATCGACGGTAAATGACCCTGCCGACGACATATTGACATTCCAGGTATCGTACGTGGTGCCGCCGGCTTGTTTGTAGATCGTGCCATCGAGCACGACCGTGGCGGCCCAGGATGAGGGAAGGCCGGTCATCCACAACCCGATCGCGGCAACGGCAAGGCACAGCGTATGTCTGGTCATTGCATCCTCCTTAGCGGACAACAATCGCACAGGGATTACGGAGACGGCACTCTTACCAGGGTCCGGCGGCGCGATCTACCGACCAACTCCGTTGCTTGCACACATTGCAACAGAATGAGGCCGACTGATCGACGGGAATTCGTACAGACCTGCCCTAGAATCCCTGCCGCCACCGTATGACCGGTAACGGCGTCTCTCTCGCATCAAGAACTCATTCCTCATGACTGGTCCAAATCACGGTTCCAAGAACTTCTTCTGCGGCGGGCCGCCGGTGCGACCGACAGCCTGGATTTCGGTCAGCTGGTCTCCCGGAGCGATGCCGCCCGGCGCGCCCGGACCGTTCGGGACGAAGAGTTGCGGATGGTCGAACGGCGCTCGTTGGAACCGCACCCGCTCGTCGGTCAGCGACACCAGCCACGCTTCGAGCGCCTGCCGCTCGTCCGTCGTGAAATCGATGAACGGCATCGGTTCGATGAAGATGCCGTCGAGCGTCTCCAGCTCTTCATGCGAATCCCCGCCGTGGTTGTAGAACTCGATGACCGCCGGGAGATCGACTTGGCCGCCGTTGTGAAAATAGGGCGCCGTGAGTTCGACGTTCCGCAGACCCGGTACTTTGAACGCGCCGTCGACGACGATGGGCTCAGGGGGCGGGGGATTCAAGCGCTTCACGGTCGAGAGCCAATTCCCCAACTCGTCCTTTGCGCCGAGGCTCAGATCCTGGAGCGTCCCCAGAACGGCGATATTATTGAAGCCCCGGTCAGCGGCCTGCCCGTCGCGGATGCGGGTCGGGCTGGCGCGCACCTGGCGGACCGAGGCGCCGGTCAGTTCGGCCCCTTCATGGCAGTTGATGCAGCGGCCGCGCGTCTGGCTGCGGAAGAGATCCACCCCGAATTGGGCCTGCGGGCTGATCGCCGCCGGATCGCCGTCCATGAACCGGTCATAGGGCGTATCGTCGGCGACGAGGGTTGCCTCGTACATCTGGACGGCCAGGCCGAAGAAGAGAGCAAAGTTGTATTGGATGAGCGTGTACTCGTTCGTCGTCGGGTCCTCGTCTTCCCGATCCACCACCGTGGTCTGGCCTTGCGCATCCACACGGAGGAGTTTTGGCGATTGCCACCACTGGCGGTGGAAGGCCTGCCGGATCATTTCCGTGTAGCTCCCGATCCTCAACCCTTTCTGGGGAGACTGGCTCAATGGGCCGAGCACACTGTCGTCCGGATGGACGAGCTGCAATGACAGCGGGCGCAGGTTGAACGCGGGCTGTCCGGGACGAATGCCCCAGCGCGCGAGTTTCTTGCCAATATCTCGCATCGTCCGGCTGCGGGCCGACATTTCAAATTCATTCACCGGCGGTCCGACGGCTTGCGAGGCCAGGCTGGAATCTTCCAGACGAATCTGCGCCGGAACCGGGTTTCTGGGATCGTCGGCGCGATACACGCGGGCGTTCGGATCGCGGTCGCCCAGGCCGTTCACGCCGTTGAAGACGTTGTCGGCCCGGCCGTCCCAGAATTGGCGGTGATTGAAGATGGCGTTGATCACGGTCGGCGTGTTGCGCGGCTCGACGCGGCGGGTATTGATCGGCCCGATCCGGAAGCCGTCCGGATCCGGCTCCGACCTGGTGAGATCGGCCGGTCCGTTCGAGACGCCGAGGAACACCGAATTGCGGACGCCTTGCGATGACACGATGTCGTTGCTGAACGGGAAAAACGGAAAGTTCGCGGCCGTCACCTGGCCGACAGGGCCCAGGTTCTTGTAAAAGGCGGTGTCGGGATTCGGCGCGCCGGTCGGCGTGATGCGTTTCAATCCCGGCGAAATCTGATTCTTCGAGCGAGTGTCCGCCATGCCTGAACTGAAGTGGCAGGTGGCGCAGGCCGTCATGCCGTCGCTGCCGACTTGCATGTCCCAGAAGAGCGCCTTGCCGAGACGAATCGCGGCCTGCCGGTCCTTCACGAAATCGCCGAGATTCGCTGGTTCCGGAACCGGCACGGTCTTGAGCGACGGCGGGCGATCCGGATCGCCGGGCGCGGGCACCTGCGAGAGCACCGAGCTGGTGGCCGCGATCATGCCGATGATCACACTGATACCGACCCGAGAAGAGAACCTGCTAGTCTTCATGACTTGCTCCTTGTCCCTCGTCGTTCGTGAAACGTGAAGCGTTCGGATTCGAATGGAATACGCTTTACGAGATACGTTTGACTCTTTCGGGTGCCGCCGCCCCAGCCCCGGTAATCCCATCAACCCCCGTTCAAACAGCCAGACAGCGGCTTTGCATTCGCTCAGTGCGGTCCGAACACGCCCTCCAGGAAGCCGGGCAACGGCGGACCGCCCGCGGCACCCGTCATCGGAATTTCCAGCATGTCATCCTTGGCGAATCCGTGACCGGTACGATCGACGCGATGTTGGTTCCCCTCGTGTCCGTTGGGCACGAAGAGTTGTGGGTGATCGAACGGGGCGCTGGCGATGCGCACGCGCTCGTCCGTGAGCGACTCGAGCCACGCCACGATGGCATCGGCCTCGTCGGACGTCATGTTCGCGATCCCGAGCGGCTCGATCGGCGTCCCGTCGGTTTGCGTGATCGGCGCCACGTTCCCGCCGCGGCTATAGAGCAGCACGGCTTCGCGCAGCGAATGGGTGTCGCCGTTGTGAAAATACGGGGCGGTCAGCGCGACGTTGCGGAGCGAGGGCACCTTGAAGGCGCCCTCAATCCCGAAGCCTTTGGTCACCGTCGCGCCGTCGAAGCCGGCCGGCAAGGAATCGGGGAAGAGGCGCTTGCTGTGCGACAGCGGGCCGAAGGCGTCGCTTGCCCCTACGCCCAAGTCGTCGTCGGTGGGACGCAGGCCGATATTGTTGAAGCCTTTGTCGATCACGTTACCATCGCGGTTGCGCACCGGGCCGTTGGCCGCCAAGTTAATCCGCCGGACCGAGGCGTCCGTCAACTCGGCGCTCTCATGACAGTTGCTGCAGCGCAAGTTGTTCGGGCCGCGGGTCCGGTCATTGAACAGATGGGCGCCGAAGAGCGCGAACTGGCTAATGTGGTCGGGATTGGTGTTGGTCCAGGGATTGAGCGCCGGATCGCCGGCACTCGGGTGGTCGCGGCGGAAGCGGTCCCAGGGGGTGTCGTCGGAGACGAGCGTCGCCTCATACAGTTGCACGGCGAGGCCGAAGAACAACGCAAAGTTGTATTCAAGCAGCGTGTATTCGTCGGTGGTTCTATCTCGGTCCGGGCGATCGACGATCGAGACGGTCCCGTCGTCCGTCACGCGGATGAGCTTGGCGCTTTGCCAGTACTTCTCCTGGAAGGCCGCCCGAATCATGTCGTCGTAAGACTTCACCCGAAGGCCGCGTTCGGGGTAGCGGCTCCACGGCCCCAGCACGCTGTCGGATGGAGCGACGAGCTGGTGTTGGAGGGGCCGTGAGCCATGGACACGCCTGCCGAGGTGGCGCGCCTTCTTGCCCTTGCGCAGATCCCGCGCGAGGTCTTGCGCGGTGCGTCCCGGGGCCGCCATCTCGATGTCGCTCACGATCGGGCCCACGGCCTGCGAGGCAAGGCTCGAGTTCGCCAGCGCCACCTGCACTTCACTCAGGCCGCCGCCCGCCGCCGCTAGCACGCGCGCCTCAGGGTCCCGGGCGCCCAGGGGATTGACGCCGTTGAAAATGTTTTCGGCGCGGCCGTCCCAGAACTGGCGGTGGTAGAACACCGCGTTGATCACCGAGGGGGTGTTGCGCGGCTCGACCCGGCGGGTCTTGAGCCGTCCTACTTGGAATCCCAGAGGATCGGGGCCCTTGTCGAGATAGGGCACTCCCTGCGAGCTGACGACGTCGTTCCGGTCGGTGGCCTGATCGAGAGCGCCGCGCTGTCCGGCAATGGCCAGGCGGGTCAATGGGAAGTCCAACTCGGTGAGTTGGTAGTTGGGGCCGCCGAGTTGGAAACTGCGATCCGGTTGCGGGACGTGTTTGAGCCCCGGCGAGAGCTGGTTTTTCGAGCGCGGGTCAGCCCCGGCGCGGAAGTGGCAGCTCGCGCAGGCTTGCACGCCGTCGCTGCCGACCTGCATGTCCCAGAACAGGGCTTTGCCCAAGGCGATCACCGCCGGCTTGTCCTTGACGTATTCCGCAAGCGCCTGGTCGCTGGGACCCGGCACCGGCACCCCGCGCAGATCACCCGGGAGGTTGGTCAGGTCGCTTGTGGCTGGCGGGTTGAGCACACGAGGAATCGTCCCGTCGCCGGTCAGAGCCTGGATGGTGGACGCGGACAGGACCAACAGTATGACGAACCCGATCGAGACGTTCTTGCGTGTCATAGAAATTACTCCCGGTTCATGTTGCTTCCGGTTTGATGTGGATGCTCGTTAAGCGGTTGCCATGCGCCGTCGTGCCAATCCGATCAATCCCGCCACACCGCTGCCGAAGAGCCACGCGGCGGTGGGGAGAGGGACGGGGGTTAGTTGGAAATTGCCCCCCAGGAAGGCCGCGCCGTCTGTGCCGGGATCCGTCAGACCGGGAAAGCCGAAGGCCGCGCTGCCGGAGTAGCGCACGTCGATCACGTTCACGCGAGGATCGACGCTGCCGTTGCCGCCGAAGAGGGCCGTCGCGAGTTCTCCCGACAGGTAGGAACCGACGATGTATTCGGTGCCGGGCGTTAAGACCGTCGGCGCGATCGGCGTAAAACGAAAGTGGCCGTCGAGGGTTCCGGCGGTTCCTGAAGGTACGGTCGTCTGTACAATAGGATTGCCCCCTGTGGCGAACCAGAGACCGACCTGGACCATTCCGGCGAGGCCGTCTTGGCCGGAGTCATAGACCCCGAGCGACTCGACGACTGAAGGGTTGTTCACGGTGAATTTCCAGCCGAGCGTCCAAGGCGAGCCGTCGAATTCGAAGTCGATCTGGGTGAGGTCGATCGCCGCTGCCTGAACGGGTTCAGGACAGCACGACAGTCCCACGATTGCGGCGAGACATCCGGCACCGACCATGCGTAATAGATTCATTGTAATTCCTTTCGATTCTAAACGCGCGCTCTCGTAGCCGTGAAAACGAGCATCGGGTCGAACCGCGATGTTCTGCCTGCTCGACCCGATGCCTGTTGTCACAGTGAATGGGGACGGGCCCCGGCATGGCCGGTGCCTGTCCCCATCCCTGCTAAGCCGTCATGCGGCGTCGCGCAAGCCCCGCCATGCCGGCCAGTCCGCTGCCGAACAGCCATAAGGCCGCCGGCAACGGGACCGGCGCCGTGGTCAGAGTCGCCGAGAAATCGTGAAACCCAGTCTGGCCGAGGGCGAAGGAAGGATTCCCTCCGAAGTCGAGCGTGTATAAACCCGGGGTGAGCACCCACGACTTGGAAACCACTTCGAGCCCCGTGCCGCTGTCAGTTCCGTTCACTCCTCCGATGTTGGCCAGATGATCGATATAGGTCAGATTTGTGGCCCAACTGACAGCTCCGGTGTTATTCCAGGTATGGTTCGTGGCATCGGAATTGACGGTTTCCCATCCTGAAAAAAGAGTGAAGGCGGGAAAGAGTTGACTGGTTCCCCCATGGCCGCGCTCCAGCTCCAAGGTCAAATTCGTCGGCCCGGTGAGACCCGTAAGATCCAGGGCGGTCCAACTCGATGTATGGGTCCATCCTTTTGCGCCGGCCGGATTTCCTGGCTCGGCCCAGCTCTTGGCGCCGACGCTCCCATGGTAGTGCGCGAGATCAAGGTCGCCCATCACCACCTGGGATTCATAGGTAATTCCGGTCTGCGGGCCGGGCTGCGTAATTGACGACGCGTGAGACGGGGCGGCACCGGCCAGCCATAGTCCTACAGCGGCGACGGCAAGATACACCGTTCGTCTGTTCATAAAACCCTCCTTGCGTTGATGTAATGTTGCGAGGTCAGTTCCTCGTGTGCGCAGACATAGCAAGGGCCGGGGCAGCGGGCTACAGAAGGACGCCGATCCTTGCTACAGATGTGATGGAAAGTTGGGGGAGGGTAGGTGATTTGTGATTTGTGAATTGAAACGGCAGGGCTGGGCAAGGCAATTAATTTGATCTCCTTGCCCAGCGTGACGCGCGTCTGTCCGTTAGAGTTTCACCCCGTTCGCCGTGCCGAGGGCTCCGAAGGTATTCTCCCAACGGCCGATGAACGATTTCTTGTTGCGGTGGAACTGCAAATGGAAGATGGAGACGAAGGGGCGGCCGAACGGCGTGAAGTCCATGGTCAGTTCCGCCGAGCAATCGTCCTTGATGCTCGCTTCTCCTGTGAACTGGAGGCCGGTCAGCGGCTTGCCCTGGTCATCCGTGAGTGAGAAATCGCAGGAGCCTTTCGCCTTCCCCTTGTCGATCTCGAAGGTGCAGACACCGGTATGGGGATTCTTGAACACTTCATTTTGATAGGAAACCCACTGGCCTTTCAGATCTCTCCTCTGGCATGCGCCTTCCTGCTCGTAGAAGGCCTGTGCCTGGCTGCACAGGATCAACGAAACGATAGCGGTCGACAACAATATGCGCTTCATGTCGGTACTCCTTTGAAAAAAGTGGTGAAGAGGATTCTCCGAGCGAAGGGCTATACCAAACCGCAGAGCGCGGCACTACAGATCGATGCCGATCCATGCACCGGAACATCGCGAACCAGCCTTCTTGCAACGGGCGTCGTTTGTGGTGGCGATGCCGAGTGCGTTGCCGGATCCCAGGCATGCTAACGGAACGCTGCAGACGAGTGGAGTGCGAGCGGTGGGTCTCTTCCTCGTTTTCGCTGAAGCTGCGCGGATGGCGCGATGTCGCCGTGCAATCCCGATGCGTGTGGGCGGGCCCCCGCGAGTCGCCTCGTGATCGGTCCTGATGTAGGCGGGTCGATCGGCGGATCAGCAAGAAAGACCGTATGGCAGCACATTTTCCGTCTCATTTGTAGCATCCGTCTGCATGGAGCGGTAGTAAGTCTCGAGAACGATCTCGTACAAGTGTAGGCCTAGAGGTCGAGCCGGCTTCTGTGGCGAGCGATGAGGAAGTCGATATGGGGCATAGTGGAGTAATCGCGTGGGAGGCTGGAAAGGAGAAGGCTGCTGCTTGGGCAGGTGAATGGAGGACGTGCATGCTGAATATCGCGGCTCCGGTGCTTGTCATGGTGCTCTTCGTCGTGAGCCTGCCGGTCCTCTTTCTGCTCGCTTGCATGGTGGCGCAATTGCCGCCCGGAGAGGAATGGGAGTGATCGGTACTATCGGGCAGGTACTCGAAAACCGGAGCGAGATAAGGACGCAGGTCCATCGTTTCAAAAGGACATTAACTCAGGAGTCATGCGAAAGGAGTTGCATCATGAAAATCGCTCTGAACGTCAAAACCGCATTCTGTAGTTTAGTCGCCGCGGGTGCGCTCGCGATGAGCGCCAACGCGCAGGCCGTCACCCTTGACGCGGGCGTATTCACCACGGGTGCTGGGGACGTGGCAAACCCGATCACCTTCAACGTGACTGCCGGCTCGGGCCTCTTCCTCGACACGATCAATTTCGATTTGGGGAGCTTCACCCATTTCAACATGACGTCTACGACCAGCAACCTCCTGTCCTTCGGTGCTCCGATTTTTGAGAACTTCGGCGACACGGAGGTCGTGGCAGCGAGCGCCAATCATTTCTCGGTGTTTCTTGCCGATCTCGGGTTGCCTCGCGACTATCACTTGCATCCGCAAGCCCTCAATCAGGGTGGAGGCACCTACAGTGTGGCGATGTGGGGGTCGACCGCTCCTGTGCCGGTGCCTGCTGCGGTCTGGCTCTTCGGAAGCGGCCTGGCCGGGGTGGTCGGTTTCGCGCGCCGCAAGATGAGCGCCGTCTAACATGATCGGAAACCTCTGGCTTGACATAGGCGTGCGTGCTTATGTCGAGCCGGAGCCGGGGATTCCGTCTCACGCAACACGAGGAATCTGATGCGCATCACAAACCGTACGATCACAACGTGTCTTATGGGGCTGTCGCTGATGGCCGCCGTCTGGAGCCTCCCCGCGATGTCTCAGGCGGCGACCGTGTCGCAATTGGACATCAGCGGTGGATCGATCGACTTGAATTTTGGCTCTCTTGGCCACCTGGCGGGTTCATTCTCGAGTGACGGCCAAGTGATCATGAACCAGTTCCAGCCGTCGCCGGATATCTTTAATCCGATTTCCATCGGCCACTTGTCGTTTTCCCTGTTTACGAGCAGTGGAGGGGCTCTTGGATTTCCGGCCCCGTCGGCGGAGACCTCAGGCGCCGTCATGACGGCGGACCTCCGGTCTCTATTTGCGAACGCGAGCAGCACCGGATGGGCCGGAGTTTTGACCGGGCCATCGACCGTGCTTCCTATCTCGCTGAACGTAGGGGGCGTCGCTACAGGGTCGTTCAATGAGAGCACAGGGGCGTTCGATATTTCCTGGACGCGCTCCTTCACCGGTATTCCATTGTTGTCCTCCGGCACGTTCTCCTTCCAAGGGACCGCGCAGTTGGCGGCTGTGCCTCTGCCGGGCGCCGTGTTCTTGTTCGGAAGCGGCCTGGCTGGACTCCTTGGTATGACCCGGCGCAAGAGCCGGTCGAAAGTCTCATGAAGAGGATAATCCAGATTGGATTGAGAGCGCTCACAGTGATGCCGAGCAGCCGGTGGTTTGCCGGCCTGTGTCTGGGAGGTCTGCTGGCGTTCGGCGCGGCCGATCTGTCTCACGCGGCGACAATCGGATTTTTCGAAGAGTCCGTCGATCTCAGGGGGGACTATGCCCTGGCAGGCGATGTGTCGCCGGTGGCGAGTCCGGAAGATCGCCTTGAGTATGGCTCGGAGATTGGAAGCTTCAGCGCGCTCACCCGGGCGATTCTCCATGCCGGCCATTGTATCTGTGAGAACCTCCGCCACTTCCTCGCCTTCCGGCACCCCGTCTCGACTGACAATCAGGCCCCGGTGCTACCGGTGTCGGCGGCGCCGGCAGCTATGTTTCTGTTTATGACCGGCCTGGTGACTGTGGCAGGCGTCGCGCGCCTCCAATATAACGGACCGGTATCGTCGTCGTGTCCCGCCCCTCGAAAGGAGGCGCTGGGCAGTCTCTCTCCCGGCTATCTACTCCTCCTCTCGCATGACGCACGGCTTGCCGAAAGCCTGACCTCAAGCCTTGGACGATACGGCTATTCCCTTGAGTGTATGCCGACCGCAAGGGATGCCGGTGCCCTGTTCGCCAGGCAGGCACCTGCGCTTGTTTTGGTCGACCGGACTTTGTCCGGGTGGCAGACATTGCGGCAAGCCGATAGGTTTCGAACTGTTCCCATGATGACGGTGGGCCCAGCCGGGTCAGGATTAGCTGAGGATGCCTGTGTCAGTGACCTGGATCACGGCATGGACAGCACGCACATCTGTGATGAAGGTTCCCGTCTGCTCGTGGCGAAGGTCCGGGCCTTGCTCAGGCGCTCGGCGTGGATGACCGAGACGCATCCGGTCGTGCGCGCCGGGAACGTTGAACTGGATGCGGCTGGTTGTGAAGTGCGGGTCGCCGGGCAGGCCCATCATCTTCCGCCGGTTCAATTCAAGCTGCTGCGACTCTTGATGGACTCTCCCGATATCGTGTTTCGCCGCCGGGAACTCATCGATCTTATCTGGGGACAAGATTATATCGTCGAAGAGCATACGCTCGATGTCCATATGTTCTGGCTTCGCCGGCTGCTCAGTCGCGATCCACAGGGTCGCCAAGCCATCGTCACAGTCCGTGGGGTTGGTATCAAATTTGTGATCAACCGTGAGGAGCCGCACAGCACGCTCAAAGGTGGTGATTCACGACCGGTTAAGAGGGGTCACAGAGCCACATGTCGCGTTTCGAAGCGTCCTGCGAAGAGGGCTGTTATGGGGGCAGCGCCTGTGCGCGTGGCGGTCTGACGGTTGCGGGCTCGGCGAACGGACTGCGTGACGGCGCTGTTCGACACTTTCTAATTTCTTCACATCTCGATACAATTCAAGGCGTCTTTTCAGCCTATCCACATTTCACAGGAGGATCTCTTATGTTGAACACGCGTGTGTTGTTGTCCGCGGTGGCGTGCAGTGCGGTGATGGTGGCCGGGCCGGTTGGAACGGCGCTCGCCGGGAATGCGCATGTGAAGGAAACGATTGCGCATGCCAAGGAAGCTGTCGCGCATGAGAAAGAAGCGATTACGCATCTGGAAGAAGCGGTGAAAAGCAGCACCGATGCGCATGCGAAGGAAGCGTTGGAGCATGCGAAGGAAGCCGTGAAGCATGCGGAAGAAGCCTTGGCGCACGCCGAGCAAGCGGAGAAGCCGGCTAAGGGGAAGAAGGGCAAGTAGCCGAAGAGTTCTGTTTCCTGATTCGTCTCTCTGGCGCGGCCCCTACAAGTGGGCCGTGCCTTTGCTTTCACTCTCAACTCTTCAGCCGCCCTTCCTCGCAACTCTCCACGGTGGTTCTGTTCCTGATAATTCCGATCTTCTGTTGCATCGGTGTGCATCGGTAGGCAGACGTCGGTGGACAGGGTTTGAGTCGGTAGCTACAGTAGCCCTTCCTCGGAGAATATGTTGTGCGTCTTTGGCTCGCCACGATGCTCACCTGCATAGTCCTGCACCCAGGGCTGTCTATTGCAGCTTCTGACCAGTCGCTGGAGCGATTGCTTCGCGGACACACCTTCAATCACGCCTTCGAAGGTTTCGGCTACTATTCAGTGACCATTGAAGCGGACCGATCGCAGGCAGACGGTTCGCGGGAAGTGACGGCGGTCGCCAGCGGACGATTTCTTGAAAACACGAAACGATTGAAGATCTTGTTTCTGTTGGTCGGCAATGATGTCATCGGGGGGCAAGTGCTGGAAGAGGCCGGTTTGCCGCCCTGTCACGCGTCGGAAGAGCCTCGTACGTCCTAATCGTTTTTAACTCAGGAGGAGGTTGCGTATGGTACGGAAGTTAGGTTTTGGTCTTGCCGGTTGTGCCGCAGTGTTGATGATGGTCTCCGGAGCCTGGGCGCTGCAGTCCGGTGGTGTGGAAATCGGCGATTTGGAAAGCGGGTCGGTGGTCGGCCAGCCATTCAAGGAATTGCCGGTCGATTTGGATATCTATGCGACCGAGGTTGGGGCGCTGAAGATTCTGTATCCGCCGACGTCGGTGTTGGACATGAAGAGCCGGCCGGGCACGCCGGTCTTGGTGCGGGTGACCAACAAGTCCGCCGTCGAGCGCGGATTTCATATGACGGCGGCGGAGAATCAATCGGCGCCGACTGTGTTGAATGTGAAGATCGTCCTCAAGCCGGGGGAGACAAAGTATATCGGCATCCCCACGAGCGATCTGCTGTATGCGGCCGGCAGTGTCTTTGTGTACCGAGATCAGCTCAATCCCAAAGATGCCGGCGGGAAGCTGATGTTGTTGAAGTAGTCGAATCTTCGGTGCGGGGGCGATGCCGTCTCGGCGTCGCTCCCCATGCCTTGCTGGTTGTGCCGCGGCACGTTGATTTCCCTCCTGCGGCCCGTTTATAGTCCGACCACACTGGTTTCTGTGGAAGGAGGGCACGCCTTGATTTCAGGCCGCCGGATTCAGGTTGCGACCGTCCTCGGATTCTGTTGCGTACTCCTCGTTCTCTCCTCCTTCCCTTCTGTTCATGCCGTTGCTCTTCAGGAATCGGTCCAGCATGAGCTGGACCTGACGCGCGCGGCGCTGGCGCGCGGCGATCTCAAAGCGGCTGACGAGGCGGTGCAGAAGGCCCTCCATCTCAATCCCGCGTCCCCCCAGGCCCTCCATCTCCATGGACTTGTCTTATTGAAAGGCCGGAAGCCGACTGAAGCGGCGGAGGAGTTTGTCCGCGCGCTCAAAGTGAAGCCGGCGTTCGCCGAGGCGCTGAACGATCTCGCCGAAGTTTACGCCGCGCAGGGCAAGTCGGCGGAGGCGCAGCAGGCGCTGACGAAGGCGATTGAAGCCGATCCCAAGCATGCGGAGTCGTATCTGGATCTGGCGAAGCTCTATGCGTCGCAGCGCGATATGCCGGCTGCGATCAAGGCGTATCAAGGGCTCCTGGCGGTTCAGCCGACCCATGACGAGGCCTTGTTCGCTCTGGCGACGATTCAGGATCATGCCGGGGAGGCGAAAGCTGCAGCGGAGATGCTGGCCCGGCTGACGAAGGCCCATCCTAAACATGCCGATGCCTGGTATCTGACCGGGCGAATGGCGGAGAAACGCAACGATCTGGTGGAAGCGGCCTATGCCTATAAGCAGGCGGTCGCAGCAAAACCTGACCTGGTCGACGCACACTACAATTTGGGGTTCATCTATCGCAGCCAGGGCAAGTCTGCCGAGGCCGAACGGGAATTCCTTGAAGTGCTCCGGTATCAGCCGGGCTATGCGGAAGCCCATTTGAATTTGGGCGTGGTCTACACGAGCATGGGCATGCTTGACGAGGCGGAACGCGAGTATACCTCAGCGGTGGCGCTGAAGCCGGAGTATGCCGAAGCGCATTACAATCTCGGCATCTTCTATGAGTTGCACCGGAAAGACATGCCCCGCGCGCTCGCGCAGTATCGCAAGTATCGGGAACTTGGCGGCCGGGATGATCGAGTGGAGCGAATCGTCGGATCGACGTTCCGGTAGCGGCGCGAGAGGAGCGGGACTTGCGCGAAAAGCGCGACGGGCATTTTGCGCGACTCGCGCACTTCGCGCCAGTCTCGCTCACCAATAGGGCCAGGGTCTCCAGTAGGGAGACCAATAGGGGCCCCAGTAAGGCCCAGGTCCGATGTGCGGACGGATGCGGATTGGTTGATCTTCCACCCTCGCCCAGACTTTCATGGTCTTGAGTTCCACGATCGGGTAAGAATATTCCGTCTCGTCCAAGGGCAGGGTGATTGAACCAGCCGCTTCTCCAGAGACCGTGACAAACGTTCCGGCTGGAATGGTCGCCGGATCGAGGAATTCCCGTTGCAGCGCGACAAAGCGACCTTGCGACGTATTCAGCTCCAGGGTTGGTTGGAGCGAAGAGTTGAGCGGGAGCTGCAGTACCTCGATGCGGGTTCCCTCCTTCAGGCGCCGGGCACTCAAGATTTGGCCTCCCCAGGTGACGGTCTGGCCTTTATAGGAATCGGGCGCCGCTTTGACCTGTACAAACGCGATCTGTGGAAGCTGGGTGCCGTCGAAGGATTCTTGGCTCGTGGCACAGCCGGCGGCGACGAGGAGGATTGCGCTGAGTAAGAAGATCTGACGTCTCTGCATAGGCGCAGTATAACAGAGGGCAGGTTCGACAGGTATTCGTTATAATAGGACGCATGGTTGGACAATCTCGAAAGGAGCAGGACATGACGCACAGCAGCAAGTGGGGATGGCGTGGCGCTCTCGTGGCCGTGGGTGCCGTTCTGGCGCTGGGAACTTCAGTGGGAGTGTCCGCCGCGACGCCTGAG
>CAZXNN010000011.1:0-25323 GCA_964641915.1 uncultured Nitrospira sp.
GAAGGGACGAGCGCGGGGGCCAGGTGCGTGAGAGGCGCAGCTGGGCTCCAATAAATTGGCTCTGTGACGATCGGTCTCATGGCGTCAGTTATGGTCCGCATTCTGTTCGATCATGGTCAGGCAGGGCACGCAGAATTGGGCGTCGGGCTGGACTTTCAGCCGCTCGTAGGGAATATCCTGACGGCAGTGGCGGCACTGTCCGTAGTCTCTCGTCCGCATGAGCTGCAATGCGCGCTCGATATGCCGAAGCCGTTCAAAGGTTCGCGCCTTCACGTGCATGGCGACATCGTGTTCAAGATCGGTCGAGGCCTGGTCGGCCGGGTCGGCAAAAAGTTCCGCCGCCGACTCCGCAGCCAGGGAGAGATTGGCGCTGGCGCGCAGCACCGCGCGCTGCCTGGTGAGTTCCTGCCACAAATCGGTTCGCCGGATGTTCAGCGGCGGGGCAGGACGGCGGGCCGTGCCGGTGGAGCCGCCCGGTTGTCTTCGTCGAGGAGCGGTGGTGTGCGCCATTGGCTTGTTCTCCCTTCCTGAGAGGGATGGTACAGCGCCAAAGGCACGAATGGATCACGGCGGCCTCAATTCTTGGTTACAGGAACTCGCGCCTGAGTGTGCTCGTGTTGTCAAGGGAGGACATGGGAATGATGCAACCGAATTGCAATGGATGCTTGCCGTGCCGGTGATCTGCGCGGGAATGGGAACGAACGTTATGTTTGGGGCTGTTTGCCGTCTTCAGCAGGAGGCCCACCAGCGAGGAGAGGACGTCCAGTCAAAAATGTCCGCGGCCTACCGGCAGGCAATCGGTTCCCACTTCTGTGAACGCAGCTCGTGGTCGAAAAAGACGCGATAACCGACACAGCGTGACTGTCCCGATAAAAATTCGTACTCCCAGGCTTCGGCTCCGTTCGACAGGCGTTTGAGCCGCTGGGGGTAACCGAACCGGCTGGTCAGTTCATCTTGGGAAAGCCGCCCGATACTGGTTTCAAAGTCCTCTACGCGAGGCTGGTGAGTACAGGCCGGAAGGAGCGTCAGCGCGGTTGCAAACAAGATCGCACTGAACTGGGTGATCTGAGTCGAAGAGGTTTTCATGGAGGTAGTTGCGCCGTGGCTCGATCATGCGGTGTTCGCGCGTAGAAATCAAGCGGCAGAGAGCGGGGGGAACGTGTCGTCTTCCTGCGTTCGCGGCTGAGACTGCGAGGTCAGTGGCGAGCGTCTCGTGAGTCCTCGCTCAATAGCCTGCCGGGACCAGGCCGTCAGTTCCCGCCGATTCCCGGCGGACCCTTCAATGGGGGAGGCGAATGACAGCCGAACCTGTGTCATCGGACGAGTGAGGACGGTACGGATCGATCCGACAAGGGTCTGGTCTCCGACAAACGCGATGTCCGCATCGTGCTGGCCGTCTTGCCGTCGATATTGAATCGCAACCGGCCACACCAGGGCTTCTGCGTGAATGGCCGACTCAAACAATCCCGAATGGAATGCTTGGAGAGAGGCGCCGTCGGTCGTCGTGCCTTCCGGGAACAGCGCCACGCACTGGCCGCGTCGCAGTGAGGCGGTGACTCCCTGTGTCACCTGGGCCAACTCGTGCAGGCTGGTCCGCTTGAGAAACAGCGTGCCGGTCCGTGCCGCCATCCAGCCCACCAGCGGCCATTGTCTGACTTCGGCCTTGGCGACGAAGTGCGCCCGGCGGCACGCGTTGATGACGAGAATGTCCATCCATGACACATGGTTCGCGACAAACAACACGGAAGACACTTTCTCCGGAGGCCTCTCCCCCTGGAGTACCAGGCGGATCGACAGGGTTTCCAGGACTTCGCGGCACCATTGTTCGATGATCACATCCCGTTTGTTGGGCTGCACCACAGGCATGACGGCTCCGATCAGGAATACGCCTTCAATCAGTTTGCCGACGAGACGTGCGCCTCGACTCAGTTGTGTCAGGCGGCCGGTGCATGGATGTGGCATGGGGCTCCCAGGAAGTGGCGTGCATAGCGGGGATTCATTCTCGACAACGGCAGCAGCATCAACAGATCCGCCGTATTGAACTGTTCATCCCACGCCGGTTCTCCGCAGATGTAAGCTCCCAGACGCACATATCCTTTCACTAAGGGCGGCAGGATCGGTCTGCCCACGAGATGACACGCATCCGTGGGGTATCGGCGGTGAGGGACGACTCGCCAGTAGTCGGGGCTGAGGCAGGTATTGCGAAGGCTCAAATACGTTTCTGTCGCGAGGCGGCCTCCATCGGTGAGACTGATACTGGCACAGCCCATCAGGTACTCATATCCGCCGCTCATCATGTATTGGGCGAGGCCGGCCCAGAGGAGCGTGATGACGCTGCCTTGCCGGTAGTCCGGGTGAATACAGGACCGTCCGACCTCGACGAGACGAGGGACCAGGGGTTTCAGTTTTGCGACGTTAAATTCGGTTTCTGAATAAAACTGGCCTGCCTCTTGGGCTTTCCGCGATGTCAGCATGCGGTAGGTTCCAACGACTTCGTCACGGTCGGTGTCGCGCACAAGCAGATGATCGCAGTAGGAGTCGAATTCGTCCGCATCGATGCCCGAAGAGTGGTTCGGCAATCTGGCACCGCATTCCTCGGCAAAGATACGATAGCGCAGCCGTTGCGCTTCCCGGACTTCGAAAGCGGACTTGGCCAGCGAGACGGTCAAACTCGATCGCTGCGCATTGTCCAGCGAGAGTGTGTCCATGATTGTCCCTCCTCTGTGATCGCAGGTTGCCTGCTTCAAGCGTGGCGGGGCCATGTAACATGGATGTAAATTTGCGGTGAAACGCCCGTTAATTCGGGATTAATCTAGGGTTCCGTTGGGTGACGAGGGCGGAGGACGCTAATGCGGTGCAGATGAAAACGAGCGCGCGCCCGACGGCTACTTGGCCGGCATCGGATCCGACAGCTTATAGCCCAGCGATTTGACCGACACAATCGCGTCATTCAGAGCAGGCAGTTTCTGCTTCAGGCGGCGGATGTGCACATCCACGGTTCTTGTGGTGCCATAGTAGTCGTAGCCCCATACGGAATTCAGCAAGACATCGCGTGTGAGTACCCGTCCGGGATTTCGCAATAGATGTTCCAGGAGCCCAAACTCTTTGGCCGTCAAACCCACTTCTTTCCCATCGACCATGACTTCATGGCGAGGGAGGTCCATCAGTAGGGAGCCGTAGTGGTAAGATGTTTGCTGGGTGTCGCTGGCCCGTCCAATCCGGCGAAACAAGGCTTTGGCCCTTGCGACGAGATTTTTGGGGCTGAACGGTTTCGGGATGTAGTCGTCGGCCCCGAGTTCGAGGCCGACGATGGTGTCGGATTCCTCGGTCTTGGCCGTTAGCATGATAATCGGAAGCAGAGCGGTCTCTTGCTCGCTTCTGAGTTTCTTGCAAAGTTCCAATCCGTCCATCTCAGGAAGCATGAGATCCAGGATGACCATGTCGGGATGCTCGCTCTTGGTGAGTCGTAGGCCTTCGATTCCCGTCTTCCCATGGACGGTGCGAAATCCCTCTTTCTCGAGGTAGAGTTTCACCAGCTGTGCAATGTCAACCTCGTCTTCCACGATGAGGATTTTCTTTGGGGTTGGTGTGGACATCGTGTGCTACCGGGTGAATGGGCTCTCAGGCGGATTCTCTATCGCGTTGTCGACGCTCATACCATAATCCTCCAATGTTACAGGCGTATTAACGACGTTTGAGGCAGAACTCGGTGGGGGCGTGGTGCTGGGCATGAAGTCCGGGTCACGGCGCCGGCGGCGGCCGGTTGTGTGGCCGGTTCTTAAAGCCCTGTCGAAAATAAGCAGCGGAACGGGATCTTCTAATCTCCCCGCTCGTCGGCATCGGCGGATCGTCGGCGTGCTCTCTTAGTCGATGAAGTCGGGGAAGACATCCTCGGAGTGGCGCAGAGGCGGTGTCGATCTCCTTGTATGCCGATATTTCACATGGTCTGAAGAACGATATCCGCCCTCATCTCACCACTGATTCGTGTCGCCATGTCTTTGCGGTTTGCTCGACGAGGTCGAGACGGTCTTTCCATGGATCGGGTATGACGACAGGGCCATTGTCCATGCTGAACACCATCAAGTCGGACCGTTCCGGATCGAACGGAGGCCACGTCGGCAAGTTGGCTCCGTTCGGATTGCCGTGCTTGGCGAAATTGGCGAAATAGGCGTTCATGAATCGTTCGGTCTCCCGATCTCTTTCTGTGACGGCCTCGCCGTATCGGGCCATGAGTGTGCCGAAGATGAAGGGCAGCTCACTGGCATGCACCGCGCCACGAATTCTCGACCGTAGTGATTCCGCCACGTAGCCGAAGCGATAGAGCCAGACCGGCATTCCTGCGTGCGTCATCTGAGTCGCCACAAAGCGTGACGGCTCGTGCATCGTCATGTCGGCCCCCATAGCTGCGTAGAGATCGCTCGGTAGCTGGGTGCCGGCTGCGTGATAGGCTGCGCGCGCTCTCTTGGCATTTGGGCCGAAGTAGGACAGCGGGTCGATCTTGGAGGGAGGAAACATCATGGCCAGATCCTGGCTGGTCGTGCCGATCATGAGCGGCACCGTAACCGCTTCCTGGCGGCGCAGGATTGCTTCCGGGGCGGTCATGACGAGTGCTCCATCGACGATCGGCCCCTTGGCATAAGTGAGCGGACCGGGGGCCGGTTTCGCCAGCCAGGAGAGATTGATGCCGCCGCAGACCTTTTCTGCCGGGAGGTCGCGCAACGCGGTCAACGCGCGAGGGCCGGTATCGGTGATTCCCATGCTTTTCGCAAAGGCTGCGCCGATTTGGTCGGCGGAAGGGTCCTGCGGAGTCCCTCCGCTCAGCTTGAATCCGCCCAGTACATGCGCGCGTCCGTGCCCGGACATGACGATGGCTCGATGGAACAGTCCCTTGGTCTGCGGTGAGGTGAGCAGATGCATCACGGCATCGCCGCCCGCGGATTCACCGGCAAGGGTTACCTGGGTCGGATCCCCCGCGAAAGCCGCGATGTTGCGCTGTACCCAGCGCAATGCCGCGATTTGATCCATATACGCAAAGTTACCGACGGGGCCCTCGTGTGCCGCGATCAGGGCGGGATGCGCGAAGAACCCGAAGCGTCCGAGGCGATAATTGGCGCTGACCACGATGAGGCCATGACGCGCGAGCGCACTGCCGTCGTACAACGGGGTCGAGGTGCCTCCACTCACGTAGGCGCCCCCATGGATCCAGACGAGGACCGGCAGTCGCTCCCCCGCCTTGATGTCCGCCGGGCGCCACACGTTCAGCACCAAGCAATCCTCAGCGGGGGAAGACGCAGCCGTCATCGCGGCGTTGGTTTCAACACTCTGCATGCAATCATGTCCGAATGTCGTCGCGTTGCGTACTCCCGCCCAGGGCGTGACCGGTTGCGGCGCGCGCCAGCGACGATCTCCTGTCGGAGGTGCGGCGAACGGCACGCCTTTAAAGGCCAGGACCTTGCGGGAGGTCGTGCCCTCGATGGTTCCCCCTTCGATCGCGACGACCGTGGCGTCCGACTGAGATGAGGGTTCACCAAGGCTGGGCGTTGTGTTGTGCGGTGGCGTTCGTACACAGGCGCCACAGGCGAAGAGCAACAGAAGTGGACCCGCAAGATGTGCGGCGGCAAATAGCCTCTCAGATAGCCCTGTTAGGATCACGATCTCCTCAGAACCCCAGTTACAAAGAATATGTTCACAGAAGTGAGGGCGTCAGGACGTTCCTCCCTCGGACGGATCCTTTCGCTTCCGTCAGCCAACCTGGCCGAGCCTTCTCGATTGCGTCATGCCAGAGAATGACCGGCTGTGTCTGATGAATCATTATACGATCCTGCGCTAATCGCCATGTTAACGCGCTATTAAAGCTGTATTACAAAGACGTGCAAAATAGCGTGAGGATACCATGCCTCCCGCCGCAGCGCTGCGGTTATCCTTCCCAGGGTGAGCGCGATGCGGGAACGGCTGGCGCGTAACGTGTTCTGGTCGAGGTCAATCGTTTGGACAACCAATTGGGCGAAAGAGACTGACTCGGTGGAAATCGTGGTGGTTGAGTGAAATGAAAGGAGTGGAGGTTTAGTAAGTTTCTGAAGGGGAAGTGGTGCCGAGGGACAGAATCGAACTGTCGACACCAGCCTTTTCAGGACAAGAAGAAAATGAACAATATCAAATAGATGAGAGAGATATACGATGCAAAAAGTGACATCTCATGTCATGGGAAATCAATGAGTTACAGGGGTCGGTGCCACTAGTGGCACCTGCAGAAACCTTGATGGATATCGTTGTAGGGGAGTAGTTGTATTTTGCTGTCAGAATAGATTATGACCTGGTAAATTGTACTTATTACGTAAGTCGTAAAACATGATAGCATCACCGTGATAAGAAGTTTTCGAGACAAAAAGACCGAAAGTTTCTTTTCAGGTCGGATGGTCAAGGAGTTCTTCGGCTTCAGGAATGCCGCTGAGCGCAAACTGACCATGCTCGATAATGCGATGGACCTGAAGGATCTGCTGTCCCCACCAGCAAATCGCCTGGAGCGGTTGAAAGGGGAGCGGGTCGGACAGCATAGCATCAGGATCAATGATCAGTGGCGGATCTGCTTTGTCTGGAAGGCAGACGGGCCGTATGAAGTCGAAATCACCGATTACCACTGAAGGAGGACAGCATATGATTAAGAACGGAATGCGGCCAGTTCATCCCGGAGAAATCCTGTTCGAGGAGTTCATGAAACCTTCAGCACCACAGATCAACGCCAATATGCTTGCGAAGGCCCTCGACGTACCAGCCAACCGGATTACGGCGATTATCAAAGGGCAGCGTGGTATTACGGGCGATACAGCGGTACGACTGGCGACTTTTTTCAACACCACAGCTGAGTTCTGGATGAATCTTCAGAAGACGTACGAGCTGCGCCTTGCCGAAATAGCACTCTCAGGTAAGGTCCGGAAACATATCGAACAACGCAGAGAAGCTCTCGTCTCTGCCTGATGATGAGATGCTTGGTTCCAGCTTTGCAGTCTCCGTCACCGGCTCACTTGTTCTCACTCCCCTAAGATGTGTGTGGATTCAACGGAAGCTCACGGATGGACCGTAGGTTTCCTGTAGAATGAACTCGGTGCTTCACGGCTTGAGCCGCTAGCTGTTTTGACGTTACCGCTCTAAGAATGAGGCCATCCCTATGATCTTAATCCAGACTGCTGCGCTCTTCGTTCTCACGGCCCTTGCCGAAATCGTCGGCTGCTTTCTCCCGTATCTCTGGCTTCGCAAGGACGGATCAATTTGGCTCTTGGTTCCGGCAGCATTCAGTCTCGCCGCTTTTGTATGGCTCCTCACTCTCCATCCGGCCGCCAGCGGACGGGTCTATGCTGCCTATGGCGGTGTATACGTGGCAACGGCCCTCGTCTGGCTAAAGATCGTGGATGGCGAGAAGCTCTCCGTCTTCGACTGGCTTGGAGCCGGAATCGCCTTGCTTGGCATGGCGGTTATCGTCTTTGGCTGGTGCCCAAAGGAGTAACTCAATACTGCCCATCAAGACATTTTCCCTCCTCTCGTGCATCGCGTCGCCCCATTATCACAGGCACTTCCTATCCCACCTGAATCCGGTCCGATCGATCTTCCACAATCTGCAGCGTGACATGATCGATTCCGTAGCGCTCTCGTAGAATCAGTTGGAGGCGGTCCAACACTGCATCCCGGTCCTCCCAGACGGGGACCACCACGTGGGCACTGAGGGCGTCGAGGCCGGAGGTGATGGTCCAAATGTGAAGATCATGAATCTCTTTCACTCCAGGTATGCCAGCCATGGCTTGTCCGACCTCTTTGGCGTCCAGATGCGTCGGCACTCCTTCCATGAGCACATGCACGGCCTGAGTGAGCAGTGCCCATGTGCGCCAGACGATAAAAACACTGATGCCCGCACTCAGGAGAGGATCGATGAGATACCACCCAGTGAGCCAGATCGTACCCCCGCCAAAAATGACTCCGACCGAGCTGATCGCATCGCTGAGCACTTCCATATAGGCACTGCGAACATTCAGACTCGACGCGGATTCGTCAGCTAGTAGCTTCATGCTAGCCACATTCACAGCGAGACCGAGGAGGCCGATGAACAACATGGGAACGCCAAGCACGTGTGCCGGCTCGAAGACACGTCGGTACGCTTCGTAGAGAATCCAGACGGACAGCAGCAACAGAACTACGGCGTTGGTGACAGCGGTAAGGATCTCGGCACGGTGATACCCGTAACTTTTCTCGGGCGTCGATGGCTTTGCTGCCATCCACATGGCAAAGCCACTGAGTCCAAGCGCGGCCACATCTGTCAACATATGGCCTGCGTCTGCCAACAACGCCAAACTGCCCGTGAGCAGCCCGCCGACCACCTCGATGATCATAAACGTCCCGGTGATCAGCAAGACACGTAGCAGATTCTTTTGCTGCGTGGGCCTACTCTCTGATTTGTTATGCATGGAACCTCGTCTTTCTAAGTTGCCGATAGTCTTCCAAGCGGTGCACGACGTACGAAGCCTCGTCATGAACGCCGACTTGGCGAGCGCTAGTGGCCATGGCCGTGCCCGTGCCCGTCGGACCCCCCTGGAGGCTCCTTCTCCGGAATCGTCACATTCTTGAAGGCCGGTGAATCCCAAATCACTTTGTTCCCCGGTGCCAAGTTGGCCGCCTCAATAAAATGGGCATCGCCTTCCTTGAAGGCCTTCAATTTGTAGAGTGTCTTCCCGAGGTTGTAATGTGCTTCTGCCAGGTGCGACGCGGCGCTGATGGCGGCTTGGAAATGCTGTTGAGCTTCGGCCCACCGATTTTGCTTGTACGCGAGGATCCCTTCTTCATTGTGCTGGGCTGCCTTCGCGATGACACCCGCCGGCGCGGACAACAACGTAGGCGGGGATGCCGACTGACAGCCGTCCCCCATGATTAATACAAACGCAATAATCAGCATCGTCCCGATTGACATGGATTTCTCCTTCTCCTGATGTGGCGATTTCTAGAATCTGTCTCAAAATCGTATATCGATTAGGGTATAGCTTTGCTTAATAGGCATGGGCCATGAATCAATTGCCGAATCCTTGGAAATATCGGGGCCCATGTCCAGGACCTCTCATAAGTGATGTCTCTCAGAGAGGCGGTTGTCATTTTGAGATAGATTCTAGTCAAGTCACATTCAATACGGATGTTTCCATCGAGCCTTTGTTTGCGAAGCGTTGCTCGACCCACCGATAGAGTACAGGCAATACGACCAATGTCAGCACCGTGGACGAAAACAAGCCGCCGATTACGACAATTGCCAGGGGTCGCTGGATTTCCGACCCTGGGCCTGTCGAGAGCAAGAGCGGCGTGAGCGCCAGTATAGACACGACCGCCGTCATGAGCACCGGCCGCAAGCGAAGGACCATTCCCGTCAGAACCGCTTCGTCTAAGTCCTTGCCCTGTTCCCGCAATTGGTTGATATAGGCGATTTTGACCACGCCGTTGAGGACCGCAACGCCGAACAAGGCAATGAAGCCGACAGAGGCCGGCACCGACAGATAGATTCCCATGAGCCAGAGCGCCAGGAGGCCGCCCACCATCGCAAAGGGAATGGCGAGTAAAATGAGCGCCGCCTGCCGAAGATTGCCGAATGTGAAATAGAGCAGCAGAAAGATCAGTGTAACGACCAGAGGAACGACCACAGCCAGTCGTGCCATTGCCTTCCGTTGATTCTCGAATTGGCCGCCCCAGGTCAGGTAATAGCCTGTCGGAAGCTGCACCAGACGACTTACGGCTGCTTGAGCCTCTTCCACCGCGCCGACCAGGTCGCGTTCGACCACATTGGCTTCGATCACAATCCGTCGGCTCGCGTGCTCACGACTGATCTGTGCCGGCCCTTCCATAATTCGAATCTCGGCCAGATCTCGGAGCGGAATACGGGAGCCATCCGGTGCCGTCACCCAGAGTGCCGCAATCGTCTCCACATCGGCCCGCCGATCATCCGGAAATCGCACCATGATCGGGAAACGCCATTGCCCTTCAAAGACTTCCCCGGCGGCAATCCCGCCACCGACGGCTTCAATGACCTCCGTGATCTCGGCCACATTGATCCCATGACGCGCGATCTTGGTACGATCAATTTCGATCTTCAGATAGTAGAGGCCCCATACCTGCTCGACTCGAAGATCTGACAGGCCTCGCACCTGGCGCATCACTCGGGCTATCTCGTCCGCCTTTGCCCGCAACGTCTCAAGCTCATCGCCGAACAGTTTGACCGCGACCTGAGAACGGACCCCCGACACCAGTTCATCGACGCGCATGGCGATCGGCTGGGACAAGCCGAAGGCGATGCCAGGCACTTGCGTCAGCCGCCGACGGATCTGCTCTTCGATTTCTATTTTGGACCCGGCTTGCCATCCGGATTCTGGCTTGAGCAAGACAAACATGTCGCTGAGTTCCATCCCCATCGGATCGGTACCCAGCTCGTTGGCACCCGTACGGGAGACCACAGAACGTACGTCCGGTATCTCCAGCAAGAGTCGTTCGATTTCCCCAGAAATTTTCAGCGATTCGCTCAGGCTGATGCTCGGGAGCCGCATCACATTCACCACGATCGTTCCTTCATCCATGATCGGTACGAATTCTCGTCCAATGAACGGGACCAGGGCCGCCCCGCCCACGAGCACACCAGCCGCTACAAGGGTGACCAGGCGAGTTCTGCGAATGGCCCCCTCCAATAACTTGCGATACAGCCACCGACCTCGGTCTAACAGGCGCCCACCCTCGGGTGTGACACGAGGCTTCATGAGCAACGCCGCCAGCACCGGAACCACCGTCATTGAGAGTACTAAGGAACTGAGGAGGGCGATCACCACCGTCAGGGCCAGCGGGATGAACATCTTGCCTTCCATGCCTTGGAGAGTCAGGAGCGGGACGAAGGTCAACGCGATGATCAGCTCCCCGAAGAGACTCGGCCGCCGCACTTCCAGGACGGCGCGTAAGACGACCTGCAAACGGTCGGTAACCGAGAGGGGCCGGCCCTTCGTCTGCTCGCCCAGATGGCGTTCGACATTCTCCACCTGCACGATGGCCGCATCGACGATCATCCCCAGCGAGATGGCTAAGCCGCCCAGTGACATCAGATTCGCCGATAGGCCGACCTGTTGCATGATCAGGAACGTAGCCAACGTGGCCAGCGGCAACGTCATGGCTACGACAAGGGCACCGCGAAGATTTCGGAGAAAAAGATATAGCACCAGAATCACGACCGCGGCACCCTCCAGCAATGCCCGCTCGACGGTATCAAGTGCCCGCGTCACCAGTTCGATGCGGTCATAGAACGGTACTACCGAGACGCCGGCCGGCAACACCCGGTTGATCAGCTCGACCTTGTTTTTCACCCCTGAGACAATCTCCCGGCTATTACCGCCGCGCAGCATGACGGCAATTCCTTCGAGCACCTCGCCCTTCCCGTCACGCGTAACCCCTCCCAACCGGATTGCGGCCCCTTGGCGAACCTGCGCGACGTCCCGGAGATAAATCGGTGTGCCCTTGTGGGCCGCCACCACGATCTGTTCCAAATCCGCCGCAGAGCGGGCCAGTCCCACGCCGTAGACGACCAATTTATCTCCGCCCTGCTCGATGTAGCCGCCCCCGGCATTCTGGTTGTTTCCTGCTACAGCAGCGTGTACTTGGCGCAATGTGAGACCGAAGTTCGTCAATCGATTAGGATCGACCAACACGTCATACTGTTGCGCCAAGCCGCCCAACGTGTCGACATCCGCGAGGCCTGGGACGGCGCGCAGCATCGGGCGAATGACCCAGTCTTGGAGGGTACGCAACTCCATGAGGCTTTGCGTCGAACCCTCGACGAGATACATGAACACTTCGCTCAATCCCGTACTGACCGGTCCCAGCACCGGCTCGGCATTTTGTGGAAGCCTGGCTCGCGCTTGGAGCACCCGTTCCAAAACGAGTTGCCGAGCGAAATAGATATCCATTCTGTCCTCAAAGACCAACGTAATCACCGAGAGCCCGAACCGTGACACCGACCGCAGTTCCGTTTTGCCTGGCAGGTTCGTTAACTCGATCTCCAATGGAAAGGTCACGAGGCGTTCGATTTCAGAAGGAGCGAGAGACGGCGCCCGGGTGATCACTTGGACCTGGACCGGAGTTACGTCAGGAAAGGCATCAATCGGCAGATGGCGGAATGCCACCACGCCGCTCACGATGAGCCCGAAAACTGCGAGCAGCACGATGAATCGTTGTTCGAGCGCGGTGCGGATCAGCCGTTCGATCATGGCGCGCCTTCCGACGGCATCTGCTCGCGAAGCAACTCGGACTTCAGGGCGTAACTGCCCTGCGTGACCACTTCGTCTCCGGCAACGAGCCCAGCGACAACCTGGATGTAGTCGCCCGAGGCCTGGGCGATGCTTACCTCGCGGGATTCGAACCGACGCGGTCCCTGCACCAAGAACGCGATCGTCCGGCTGCCGACCTGCTGTATCGCCGCGCGCGGCACGCTCAAGACGGATTGCTCACCCGTAACCAACGTGACCTCAGCGAACATCTCGGGCCGCAATCGGCCGTCAGGGTTCGACACATTCGCACGCGCTGTGATCGTCCGGGTGGCCGGATCAATTACCGCGCCAACATAGGTAATGGCGCCTTGAAACATCGTGTCCGGATAGGCCGACACCCGCACCTCAATGTTGAGGCCGGTCTTCAGCCTACCGGCCTGTTGCTCCGGGAAATCGGCACGCACCCAGACAGTGGAAAGATCGGCCACCGTGAATAGCATCGTATTGGGATCGATGACTTCGCCGATAGTCGCGTTCCGCTCGATCACGTCACCGGTAAAGGGGGCGCGGAGGGAGACTTGCGCGACCTCCGCATGGGGCAATGTTTTGGCTGCCAGCCGCTGGATCTCCCCCTCCGTCATGCCGAGTAAATGCAGCTTTTCTTCCGCTTCGTGCAGGTCGGCCCGCGCGTTCTCATAATCGGCGTCGCGCCGTTGATGCTCCCCTGCGCCGATTGCACCGCGATCCAGCAGCGCTGTGGCCCGTCCGAGCGCCTGTTCCGCCACGCGCAGCATGTTCCTCGCCTTGCGATATCCCGACTGGGCTTCCCCAAAGGCGGGGCTATCGAGCAGGAGAAGCCGGTCGCCTTTCATGACTCGGTCGCCAAGGTTGGCATACACGGCCACGATACGTCCGGGGACTCGCGGGCTGAGGTGCGCCAATTTGTTCTCGTTCGCCAGAATTTTTCCCGCCTGGGCCTTGAGGAAAGTTCCAATCGGACGGAGCTTAACGCGGTCGGTCTGTAGCTGGGCTAGCGTCGGGTTCCCTTCAGGCAATTCGACAAGACCGGATTTTGAGGATGAGGGAGAAGGCTTCGGAGGCGGCTTCGGCGCTTCTTCTTGCTTAGACTGACAAGACAGTGTCCATATGGTGAGCAGGAAGGACAGGGCAAGCTGTCGCCCAATTGGTGGCAGACATCTCAGAATGCTGCCGTTCATTGTAGGCCTCCTACTGCGCGCTCCAATCGGGCAAGTGCAATCGAATGGTCGGCGCGAGTCTGGGCATATTCGAGGAGCGTTTGACGGTAGACCCGCTGTGTATCGATGACTTCAAGCAAGCTCGTCGCACCATGGCGAAAACTGAACTGAGCGATGTCAAATGCTTCTTTGGCTTGTATGAGCAGGCCTTGTTCGAAAACCTGCATCTGCTCCTGTGCGGTGCGCATCTCTTGAAAATGCTGCGTGATGGTTTGCTCTAGTTCCTGTTGCATCCGAGCTCGCTCAGCTTGTGCTTTGCGATGTGCGCCCATGGCTGCTCCGATCTCCCCTTGGCGGCGATACCACAACGGGAGCGGCACACTGAGTCCTGCTGTCACGGATTCATCGCCAGCTTCGCGATGATACTGTCCGATGACCGCAACGTTCGGGATGCGTGACGCACGCTCTTGCTCAATCGCAAATTCCGCTTGCTCGACCGCTTTTTCTTGTCGGCGGAGAGCGGGATGTTGTTCGAGGGCTCGCTGCATGAGCACCGGGAGATCCAGGGTTGATTGCACCGGTACAAAGTCCCCCTGGATCACATAGGACTCTCCGAGTGCTTTACCGGTCGTCGTGTTGAGTTTTGTCCGTGCGACTAGGAGGCCGTTCTCGGCCCGCGAGAGATCCTTCCGTGTTTTTTGCAGCTCGACAGTTGCTTTGACCAGGTCAAATCGAGGCGCTTCCCGTGTAGCGACGCGTGCTGTCACCAATTTTACGAAGTCTTCGACCGTCTTAAGGTTTACCTTCGCGAGCTGCGCATCTTCTTGGGCGAGGAGTAACTGAAAAAACGCCGCTTTCACCTCGGCAATCACCAGTACCTTGATCTCGTCCATGCCGGCTATTGCGCCAGCTACTCCGGCCTCGGCCACACGTTGGCGGGCTGTACGTTTACCCAGCCATTCGAGCGGTTGTTCGACGGTGATCGTGCGTTCAGTGATGGTCACACCGGTACTGGGATCTCGGATCGACCCTCGACCGGCTGATCCGGTAATGGACGGGTTGGGATAGGCTCCCGCCAGCAGTTGTTGGCCACGTGTCTGCTCAATGAATGCTTGTGCCCCACTCATTGTTGGGCTTCGTTCAAGGGCAAGCTCGATAATGGTATTGAGACTGAAAGCCATTGGACTCGGCTCAACTGCCTGGGTATCGCTCCATGTACAAACCACTACGGACACGATCATCCACATCGCTATGATAGTTTGGGCGATCATAGATCACCTCCTTCTTCTCCCAAGTGGGGAGGGGGTGAAGGGCAAAGGCAACGACAACTGCTGCGATTTCCTGACGGATATATTCCCGTCATTTCAAGCGGTAGGCCCGCCTTGTCTAATCACAGCGTGATGACAGAGGATTTATGAAAGAAATACCGGGGGGGCTCGAAGAGGAAGACCCATTTCGATGAAGGCAAGGCTTGGGGGGATATCTCCAGACGAGATGCTCTCAGTAATAGAGACGGGGGCAGGAGAGGGTGCGTCCTCGATGAGACTTGATGGGCTGAGAAGGATCTTACCGAATGACGAAGTGTCTGAGGAGGCGGTAAAGGCAAATTCTATTTCGGGATGGACCAACGAGTGTCCACCATGACCATTGAATTGAACATGGTGGTGAGACCCAACCGGACACAATTCATTATGTTTGGTGAAGTGTTCACAGGCAAGGGGGGACGAAAATACAGTATGTGTGATGGCATGGTGCGCGTGATCAGGTTCACCGTGATTATGCTCGACTTCAGGGTGAATATGGACCCACGGCACAATGAGCATCCACAGAGATACCCAGCCAAGAAGGAAGAACCTAGCCCAGTATTGATTGCCTCGAATCAGTAACATCAGATTTTTAGCCTATCATAGTCCCCAGGTCTCATCAAATAACTCTTCACCTCTTCAATAATTTGTTCGTTCTCAGTGGGCAGTGCAGCAAGTTCCCAGAGGACCGGAGGCTTGCTATAAAGGCAGCCAACCGCTGATGAACAGGACTGGCCAATGAGTCCTTGGCGTCACAGGCGACTGTAATTAGAGCTCGTCCGCTCTGCGTGTTGTTTTCTCCCTCAAAGCAAGAATCCAGGCATCTCTTTATTTGCTCGAATCTTGAGCTTCTTCCAATCAGCTCTATCCGCGAACTATTTCGGCCCTACCGATAAGAATTTTTGAAACATCCTCTCCGTTAGAACTCGTTGATGCTCATTCGTGCCCGTTCGTATTCTTCCTTCTTCAACTCATCTGAAAATACTTCTCGGCTCTACGTACGAACGCTTGCGCCTAGTGCGGTGTTTCTGTGTATAGACAATTAGTACACCGAATAACTCTGCTAGTGGTTCGAGGGTGACCTCGTTACTCGGAGTGTTGGTATCGTCCAAGACTACAGATCACTCCTGATCTCTGCTGATCGCTACAGATCAGAACAGGAGTATTTCTAACAACGGGGCCATCTCGGTATGGTCTCACTCGTAGCGCGAGTGTGCGTGGAAAGGAGTTCCATGAAAGTCACCTGGATGACCGTCTCAGAAATAGCCGCCGCTTTGAAGTTGAGTGTGGTGTCCATCCGTCGGGCCTACTCGAAAGGGGACATCCCGGTGGTTCGCATTGGGCGTATGGTCCGCTTCGACTTGGACCACGTGAGGGTTGTGATGCAGCGCAAGGGGGAGGGCCTGACGGTTGCCGGTACACGGACGGACTTGCCGCGCCGCGCGACCGGCGGCGTGAGCCGGCGGCGCGCAGCCCGACCAAGCCCCCGTGCAGTAAAACGGGGGCGGAATTTCCAAGGTGCCCCGAGGAGGAAGGTATGAGTCTCTGGACCTGTTTGATTGGGTGGTTTCGGTTCACGGTGCCGGTTTCTACGGTGGACGAGATCATTGCGCTGATCGGTGGCGAGTGGATCAAGGATCAGAAAGGGTTCCAGGGGTATGTCCAGACTTGGCTCTCCCGAGGCCATGCCGGTGGACTCGGCCGGATCGGCACCGGAGCGAGACGGGCTCCACGCGAAGTCCACGTCGATCTGTCGCAAGAACTCATCAGCGGCTGGACCTATGAGCAGTTCAAACGCGTGGCGAGTTGGGTGATTGCACAGCAGGGTCATTTCGGGCGGGTCGATGTCGCGCTGGATGATCGTACCGGCGTGATCGATATCGATCGCATCTATGCCTCAGTCGTGGCGGGAAACTGCGTGTCGCATTTTCGCAAATCGCGATTAATTTCAGGACTCGATATGGGCTCCGGGTCGGATATGGGCAAAACCATTGGCCTGGGCTCCCGGCAATCCGATACCTACTTGCGCATTTACGACAAAGCGGCTGAACAGCGGTCAAAAGACAAGCCGGTTGAAGGCTCGTGGATTCGCTGGGAAATGGAATGGAAAGCGGAGCGGGCGCAGGCGGTGGGCATGGCCTTGTCCGGGCTTGATCAGGATTCGTTTCAGAAATACATCGTCGGGGTGTTTCGCAGTGCCGTGGATTTCCGCGATTGCACGCGTGAGGACGATCCGAAAGATCGCTACTACGCGCCTCTGTTGGATTGGTGGCAGATCCTCACCGATGGCATGCAGCGGGCCAAGTTGGAGATTGCCAAGTCCGTGAAGAAAATCGAGGACGTGAAGCGGTGGGCAGAAAAGAGTCTCTCCCCCATGTTGGGACTGTTGTGTGCTCATCCAGAGGCCGGAGAACGCTGGTTAGTCAAAACAATTGTCGATGGGGTGGAACGATGGCGCGCCAAACATCTGGCCCTCTTAACGAGCGGTCAGGAGGCCCACAAGGCCAAGAAGAAGATTCGGTGGTGGAATCCCAGAGACGGATTCTCTGCCGCGTATGCCACACCGGGAGTCTGAAGCTCTACATGTGCGGGCCGCGATTGCGTGGCCGGTGTCGGAGTTGCGGGACGGTGTGGGTGTTTTTGTGGTCCTGCCTCAAGCGGGGCTGGTTTCAGTGGTCCAACTAATTACAGGGAGGAGTCGATCATGTCGAAATTCGTCGCGAATTGTGTGGTGATGGGCGTCAAGGCGAGACCGAGTCAGGACGGCAAGCGGATCTTTCGCAACGCCGTGCTTTATTTCGAGGAAGACACAACCACGCTCGAAGCGAGCGTGTCGGATGAGCATGAGGCGCTCTACAGGCTGATGGACGCCAACAAGATGAAGCTGGCGCACGTGACCATCAATCTCCGGGAGTACAAGGGCCAGCGGTTTCTCGATGTGACCGGGTATCAGCCGATCACCGGGGCGGCCTCGGTATCCGCTCCTGGCAAGGAGCCCGCGAAGGCGTAAGAGGATCATCCGATGGTCTGGACTGTCTTAACTGTCTCGGAGCAACTCACGTGGGCGATGTTTTTCGTCTGTACATTCCTGGTTGGCCTGTCTGTCGGGCGGCACTAGCGCTCTCGACATACCTAGGCTTCATCGCGGTGCTGGGGTTCATGCTCTGTGTGACCCCAGCACAGGCGCTGGTCTCGACCACGGGACACGCACGCATTGCTTCGCAATCGGCCATGAATGCCATGAATGTGGCGAAGCGTTCTCTCGCCGTGCAATCCATCGGCTCTGCCATTGCGAGCTCAGGCTCCGGGGCCTCGGTCGCCGCGCGGATTGTCGCGAGTGGAGTGGGGTGGCCCGCCATTGGGATTGCGGCAGGCCTCGTGGTCGCGCAGTACTTCTGGAATCAACAACAGGTGGCCGAGATTAAAGACCAGGCGTCCCCTGCCGGTCCGATTCAGATCAATGGTCAGGATTTCCCGCTTCCTGCCGGGTCGGAGTTTCTGCCGATTCAACCGGCCGCCCTGTGCGATGGCGTATTCGTGTGCGACGGCATGATTACCACTGGACCGAATCAACCCCCGAATCCGAACTGTACCATCACGATCAATACGACCTCCCCACTACCGCCAGGGTGGTCCGGATGGTTTTCGAAATCCGGTGGAGGTGGCTGTGTGGCGTACCATAATGCCGGCCAGGCCAATACTGCGACGCAAGGCACGGGAACGTCTACACCGGAGGACGTGGCTGGTTACCTCGGTGGCCTACCCGCCAGTGATCCGAATAGCATGGAATCGAATTTCGATCAGGTGGGAGCCGGTGTCGCGCCGTCTTCTGCGAGCAAGGTCGTGGAGTTTCCGATCAATTCTACCGAACTGCAAACACAAGTCGTCCCGGCGTCTTCGGTATCGCCGACTGATACAGTCCTGGACCCGTCGGCCGAACCAGGGGCGGGCCCGGTGTCCACCACTGAAACGCAGACTTCCACAACCACGACCACCACGACGACGAATCCCGATGGCTCCACCACGACGCAAGAAGAAACGACCACCGTCTCGGATTGCGCTGGGGGGCAGCACGATAGCCGGACGCTCGGGACGATTCTCCAGTCTCATATTGAAACCTGGCGAGGGTCGGGCATCGCGGGAGCCTTGGCCACGCTCCAGTTGCTCACCTGGCCGAGTGCCTCGCCCACGTACACGTTGAATAGTGGCTTACTTGGCACTTTCTCGTTCGACTTCACGGCGTGGAACGGGATCTTGCTCGGGCTGCGTTCCTTGATCATCGCCGGGGCGTCCTTTGCGGCCTATCGGATCATCTTTGTCGGCGGATCAGCGGGGGCAGACTGATGGCGGCGATTCTGAATGCGATCCTGTGTTGGCTGCGCGACTTCTTCGGCACGTTGAACGATATCGTGCTGGACAGTTGGGATTCGGTGCTCGGTCCCGCCGATACCATCCTAGCGTCGCTTGGAACCGGCTCGCTCTCGACGCCCCTGATTCCCGATCAGTATGCGTGGCTTCTCGGGGCCACAGGCATGGCGCAAGCCTTAGCGATTGTCGCCGGGGCGATGCTGACACGGTTCGTCCTGCAATCGGTGCCGTTTGTGCGGTGGGGCTCATGATCGAGATGCTTGAAGGGGTGCCAGGCTCAGGGAAGTCGTACCATGCGGTGGCCGAGAAACTGTTGCCGTGGTTGCGGGCCGGACGGCGGTTGTATGTCGCCATCGACGGCATCTACTTGGATCGGCTTGCGGTCTTTGAGAATAGAACTGTTGAGGATTTGCACAAGCAAATGACCTGTTGGGTGACCAAAGAGGATGTGTTGGAGGGGCTGCTGACGGTGGAACCAGGCGCAGCGGTCTTGATCGATGAAGCGCAAACGATCTTTCGGTCGAAAGAAAAACTGTCGCCCGAATTGCTCCGCTGGCTCGAAACGCACCGGCATCGGGGGAACGATGTCGTGCTGATGGTGCAAGCTGCCGCGCAATGTACGTTGGGTGTCCTGCGATTGGTCGAAGTCACGACGAAGTTCCGACGACTCGACCGGTTTGGGCTGAAGGGGCGGTATCAAGCGATGGTGCGGGGGAATCCGGAAGAAATGGAGATCATCCGGATGTACACCGGCAAATATCACCCCACGGTGTACGCCTACTATTCGTCGTATTCGAACGCCGCCATTCGTGAACAGGTGCGCACCGGCTCCATCTTCAAATCGCCGACGGTGATTCTCGGGGTGCTTGGGTTGTGTGCGGCAGGAGCTTGGTTTGCCGGCGGGCGGTGGTTATCGGGTGCGCCGGTGAGTGCGGCGGCTCCTCATCCAGCGGTCGCAGTCGAGATTCCGCGTGCGCCTGTTCGGACAACTGTTTCAACCGAGAGCCCGCGTCCCGATTCTGAGGGCGTGGTGCCCGACCCGGTTCGGATCGTCGGCGGGATGGAATTTGATGAAGACGAAGAACACTCGTGGCGCTGGATCTCTGACACTGGCGAGATCTTCACGGAAGACGAACTGCTCGTGCGGACCAACTTTCATGTCGAATCCGTGTGGGTGCATGGGACGCGGAGAGTGCAGGGGCTCGGCGTGATCTGGGGCGGAACTCCGGCAGCGGTGGAGCCCTCGACCGGTCTGGCGTCGGCGGTGCCAGCGGAACTGCGGACCATTCCAAGCGGGCCCGCACTCGGGGGTCCTGAGTCTCCGCCGTTTGTGAATCCCAACGCGAAAGATTTGTTAATCACGCCACCGGACCTCAGATAGGAGCGCAGGCGCATGGATCAAGCAGCCCTCGATACGGTCGTCTACTTTGCCGGCGCGTTCTTCCTGGGCGGCTTTACGGTGGGATTAATTGTGAAGTTTCTGCTTGGGCAACTCTAAACCAGAAAGGGGGTGATGACGAATGATCAAGAAACTGTCTTGGGGCCTGGCGGCCTTGAGTGCGGTCCTCTTGAATGCCGGAGTCTCCATGGCTCAGGTGTTCCCGGTGGATGCGGCGACCACGACCACGATTACCAGCGTGAAAGCTGACATTGTGGCTTGGGGCGTGGTGTTCATCGGCGTCGCGCTGACGATTTTCGCGTACAAGCGCGTGAAGTCGTTGGTGCGCTAGGTGGGTGAGAGTGGCTCCTGCAACGCGTGGCAGGGGCTACTCGTCTGAATCAGAAGGAGGCCGTAATGGCTTGGGCCACAGTCGCCACAGATTTACGACAATTGGGGAATGTGCTGTCAGCCGATCTGATTGGCTGGGGAGCGGCTGTGATCGGCGTCGCGCTCACGGCTTCAGCGGTCGTGTGGGTCTTACGGTTGATCCGGGCCTAAGTGAGACCCGGATCGGCTCCCGTGCGTTATTCGCCGGGCCAGCCTTGATCGGCGAAGCTGTAATAGCTCTCTCCGAGGATGAGATGGTCGAGGAGCATGATCCCCAGCAGCTCAGCGCCTTCTCGTAGCCGCTTCGTCAGAGCAAGGTCTTCCCGGCTCGGGATCACGTCTCCGGACGGATGATTGTGGGCACAGAGCCAGGCGGCAGCATTCATCAGAATGAGCGGTTTCAGGACTTCGCGGGGATGGACGATCGAAAGCGAGAGGGAGCCGATAGACACGATATTGATCCCGATCAGGTGATGCTTTGCATCGAGGCCACAGACGACGAACTGCTCACGGTCGAGGCCGTCAAAACAGGGTCTGAGGACGGCGGCGGCTTCGGTCGAGGTCTTGATGGGCATCGACAAAGGGGAGCCGGACTCCTCGCACACCAGGGCGACACGATACCGAGGCACCCGATACGGCAACGCTGGCCGACGGGCCTTCATGAGCCGTGCAGGCTTGACTGGAATCTGTTCTGAGTCTTGATTCATCCGAATCCTCCTTGAAAAATTGTTGTACCACCCCGCACAAACCAGGGGGGTGGGACAGACAAGGAGGAGGAGGGCACAGCGCTCTCGCGGCGGGCAGGCCTGGATGGGCGGAGGCCCCTCGGGAGGGAACCCGGGAAGGCCTGATCCGCTGCTCTTCGGCGATGGCCCGCCACCACTGGGGGCCCAGTCTTCGACCGAGGCCGGCGGCCACGCGGGCACATCTGGGGGGAGCGGGGGTGTCGAAGACTCCCCCGGCTTTGCGACATTATGAAGCGGGTAGGGTCAACCGACTCGAACTAGGCAGGGGAATCCATGACACTTCTTACAATTCTTGAGGCAGCGAAGTTCCTGAGGCTCACGAAGCGGACCCTCTATCAGCGAATCGATATCCCTCGGGTCCGCTATGGGCATCGGGTCATGTTCGTGAAGGAAGATCTTGAAAAGTGGGTGCGAAGCTTATGTGAAGGGGGTGTTCCGAAAGACGCCGATGCGCCAGAATTACCGGCGGCACCTGTTGACGCCACACCTGGCAAGGTCTACCATCGAAATCCTTTGTTTGTGTTGCCTCGTCACAAAGTCATGTGATGAATATTCGGCGCATCAACACTCCCACGGGCACTCGATCGATTCTGACCTATTGGTACCGTGGGATACGCTATCGACCGGTGCTTGGGCAGAACCTGACGGTTGATCGTGAGCGCGAGAGTGCCCTCCAAGTCATTACCGCGATTCATGCGAATTCGTTGGAGCAGGAAACCAAGAAAACTGCCGTCCCTGTTGTCGGGCAGCCTTCAACGCTGACGTTTGCTGAGTTTGTCCCTACCTACCTGCAATATCTCAAAGCCAAGCGGCCGAAGAATGATGGGCGAAACCAAACGGTTCTGGCTTACCATCTCATTCCGCATTTTGGCGACAAGAAGCTCTCAGATATCCGCCTTGAGGATGGATTGGCCTTTCTAGAAAAGCGTCGCGCTGCCCTGATCGGCCCGGACGACAAGAAGCGACATGTAGCCCCAGGGACGATTGAGCGCGAGTGCGCGGCCCTTATGGCGGTGCTGAATCTAGCCGTTGATATGGACCATCTGGATAAGAATCGGCTCAAGCGATTGCCCGTGCCTGAATATGTGAAGCGCGAGCGGATTGCCGAAGGTTGGGAGTTGCTCAAAATCCGAGAGGCGGCTTCACCGAACGTCTGGCGGCTGGCGATGGCTGCGCTTCAGATCGGTCTTCGGGAAAACAAGCTGATCGAGATTCATGACGAGTGGTTGATGCAACGGGGGGACGGCTGGTGGGTGGTTCCCTCGCCAGGTCAGACAAAAATCAAAGGGGTGCCCAAAATGGTCCCCCTCAATAGTCTGGCCTACGAGGCGTTGTTCGGAAAGACTGCGAGAATCGGTGGCCGCTTCTTCCATCAATGGAAAGACGGGAATTCCTTCAAGCATACCTGGATGCGAACGTGTGAGCGGGCAGGCGTTCACGATCTTCACTTCCACGATCTTCGGCACACGTTCACGACTTGGCTCACACAATGCGGTGTTGATTACGCGGTAATTCAGACGTTGAAAGGGGAACCGCTGCCGGGGTCGGCGAAGTATTACATACACAATTGGAATGCGCGATTGCGGGATGCAGTAACACGGCTGGAAGCGTTCACGAAAGCTGTTCTGAGCGGAGAAAATGACGTTCAGGTGCCACTTGGTGCCACTTCAGTGCCACCTTTCTATGTAGAACAATCTCTAAGTATGCGGAATGTGGTGCCGAGGGACAGAATCGAACTGTCGACACCAGCCTTTTCAGGGCTGTGCTCTACCAACTGAGCTACCTCGGCACGACACGGGGGCATACTTCAAGAAAGTGGTGGACGATACCGCAGAAGCCGTGATTGGGTCAAGGCCAATTGACTGTATCGTGCGATCTTTTCGCGACGATGAAGGGGCGGCGACCGAGGATTCAAGTCGCTGCCCCGTGAAGACCGCAGTCGTTATTTTGCGGCGACGATTTCCAGGAGTTCCACTTCAAAGATGAGCGTGGCGCCTGGCTTGATGGCGGGTGGTGATCCGCGATCTCCATAGGCCAGATTGGCCGGGCAGACGAGGCGGCTCTTGCCGCCGACCTTGATTTGCTGCACACCCTCCGTCCAGCACTTGATCACTTGGCTCAGGGGGAATGTGGCTGGCTCGCCACGCTTCACGGAGCTGTCGAAGACCGTGCCATCGAGCAGTGTGCCATGATAATGCACCTTGACGGTATCGGTCGGCTTTGGAGTGGCGCCGGTTCCTGGCTTGATCGTAGTGATCACGATGCCCGACTCCGTCTTAGTGGAGCCTTTTTCCCCTGCCGCTTTCGTCAGGTACGCTGCGCCGGCTTTCTTCTCCGCCTCTGCCACCACCGCTGCCCGGGCTTGCTGGAGCTGCTGGATTTTCGGGCCGAATGTCTGAAGATCGGCTTTCGGGGTGCGCTTTAGTGCGCCATCGGTGAGGCCGGACTTGACGAAATCCAACTCCGATTCGGACAGCGCGAAGGTGCCGAGGGATTGGCTGATCGCCAGGCCAAGGGCATACAGCGTCTTTTGGTCGTCATTGGTTGGCTCTCCCGATGCGGAAAACGCCGATGGGCCGGCCAGCAGGGCAATGATTACGGCAAATACTGCGAACATGCGCATGAGTCATCCTTTCTTGATGGTGGCGGTGAGAACGGTCGACTGACCGTACCTTACGATATGAAGATGCTTCGCACAACTGGAAATAATTGAGTGGGGGAGTTGCAGGGATGATTGGAGTCAGCCGGCTGATTGATTAGGACTGATGGCCGTAGCGCTGGATGGCGGAGAGGGAGGGATTTGAACCCTCGGTAAGGATATTCTCCCTACGACGGTTTAGCAAACCGTTGCCTTCGGCCACTCGGCCACCTCTCCACGACCAGTTGCATAGGGGTCTGTCCGCAGGCGGGCAGAGTCGTCAGCGCGGTTAGGTCGCTCACGAGCGGGCTGATATTACCTCAGCCGGTGCTGGAGGTACAAGTGAAAGGTCTCTGGCCGTCGGGTTAAAAGTTTGGCCGGATCATGCGGCGTTTCTGATGTCCCATTGAAGGCTTTGGATGTGACGTCTTGATTTGGCGAGAAATCTGAAGGCTGTCGAGTAGAGGTGGTGCGCCAGGTGAGTCGTCTCGGCTGAGTGCATGGGGATCGTGAAGATGGATTGTACGGAGGCCTTTTGTGCGATGGGTGCTCGTTCCTCACGCAACCGCTCATCTGAATCATAGGAGCGAGGGGCGGCATAGCGAAGTTCAACAGTGCTTGGCCGAATGACTCCGCTTAGCGCGAGCAGGTGCAGGGCTTTCTTCTTTTGAGCGCGTGTTTGCCTATAGTGAGTCCATCGTGTCAAAGGCATCGATCAATCTCCTGTGGTGCGTATGCGGCAGTGACGTTCAGCGCGCTACATCCAAAGCACTTTTCCGAAATCTTCATCGATGCCTCTGGGCTGGTGGCAATGGGTGCATCGCGCAAAGAGTGTCGCGTCTTCCGGGGGCAGCGACGAGCGAAGGACGATTTGATAGATGCGTCCGCCGCAGGAGGTGCAGGCCTTGCCTCGGATCTCTCTGCGAATGGCTCCGACCTTGCCGACTTGTTTTTGCATGGGCTCTCTCCTTGTCCCGGGCTATTCCTGATGTTGTATCCGCTATGCGCAGGTGGTGTCAGGATAGGTGAGGCGACGC
>CAZXNN010000012.1:0-24815 GCA_964641915.1 uncultured Nitrospira sp.
ATATCGCGTGGAAACGATCCTGGATGCGCTGCCGTTTTCGTGCAGCGCCTGGCTGGGCGGAGACCCCGTGACTTTCAAAGCGCCGTCTGCGTCCATGGTGGTGAAGGATCAACGCGGGCGTGTGGTGGTGCTCTTCGGCGACCAGGTCATGAAGACCATCGCGCGGGATCGCAACCCTGACCATACCCTCCGCGATATGGGGTAGCGCAGCGAGCTGTTGGCCGAGACCGGTCGAGAGCCAGCGACGGTTCCCCCTTCTCTCGGTTGCCTTCACCGGGTATGTTCTATGGCGTGGTCGAGCTCCATCACACGAGAACTTGTCGGGGCAGCCGCTGCCTGGAAATCCGGCAACGCTGGCAAGGCAAGAGTGTGCGCGCGGCGGGCAGTCGCGTTAGCCGACGAAGCGTGGCTGGCACAGCAGGCGTCTCCATTATGGTCGGGCGATGGCATGGCTCACCTGCGCAGAATCCAACAAGACGTATCACTTCCACCATCTGTCCGGCAGGCGGCCGAACGATTGACGACGGCTGTGACTCAGAAGAGCGCAGCGCCCTTTACGACTGATCCCATTGGTGATGCGAGAATAGTCATAGAGTGTTTGCTAGGGGACAGTGGAGCGCGGTCTTAACAGTGTGTAAGGCTGTGAGGCGATTGATGGAAGCGGACGATGCCGAAGCGTTGCGAGAGGCCTGGGCGGAAAAAGAACATCCGCCCTGCCTGCACGATGTCCGGGAAAAAGAATTCTATCTCGGCTCCGATACGAGCGCTGAAATCTGCGTGGTCTGTGGGAAGTCCTTCTGGAGGGGAAACTAGCCATGGGGCTGACGTTTAGGCGGCGGGGTGGCCGTGTGTTTGCAGCGTTGCTCGTGCTGGCGTGGGAGGTGGGCCCTCTGCCTCTCTGGGCCAATCCGGCGCAGGATCGTCTTACGGCTATGTCTGAAGTGGAGCGGAGCGAGGCTCTGGCGGTGTTCGTCGAAAGCGGAGGCCATAGCTGTCAGACCGTCGCGCGGACGTTTTTTCAAGGTGAGGACGCCAAGGGAAATGTGTTTTGGGATGTGGAATGTACCGGGGGCGAGTCCTACGTCGTGGTTATCAAAAATGATGTGCCGGGTTCGACCCGGGTGATGACCTGTCGCCGCTTGCGGGCAGTGGCAGGGGCAGACTGTTTCAAGAAGCTGGAGTAGTGCGTCACATGGGTGACCAGATATGAGCCAGCCTGACTACGTCTTTACATCGGCAGAAGATCAACTGGAACTTACGCGGTTGCAGGCGATCGAGCGGGAGTTCGATCCGGCCAGTTGCCGTCGCCTGTATGCGACCGGTCTGGCGACCGGGTGGCGTTGCCTGGAAGTGGGACCGGGCGCCGGCTCATTGATGCAGTGGATGGGTGAGAGAGTCGGGCCTTCGGGGCATGTCGTCGCTCTCGATCTCTCGACCAAATTTTTGACGGTGCAACGTCCGGTGCACATTGAGGTTCAGCAGGGGGACATTCGTACTGCCTCGTTGCCTCAGGGTTCGTTTGATCTCGTCCATGCGCGCTATGTGCTCATTCATCTATCGGACTATGCGGTTGCGCTGTCCCGGATGCTGGCCGTGCTGAAGCCGGGCGGGTGGATCGTCCTGGAAGAGCCGGACTTCTCTGCCTCGCGGGGCATCGCCGGAACGGCGGCGCAACTCGCGGCGATGCAGCACATCAATCAGGCGATTCATCGGATGTACGAAAGCCGCGGCATGGACCACGCGTTGGGACTCAAGCTGTTGCCTCTTCTGCAGGAACGGGGACTCTGCGAGTTGTCCATGGAGAACGATGCGTCAGTGTCTGTCGGTGGCTCGGGTTTGGCGAAGATGATGGCCATGTCTGCCCGACAGTTGCGGGAAAAGTATCTGGCGACGGGCTTCGTGAGCGACGCGGACCTGCAGCGCTATGCTGAATGTGCCGAAGATCCGCAGAGCCGAGCCGTCTACTATGCGACGGTGGCGGTGGCCGGGCGTAAGCCGGTCGAATGAGGGGGCATGGAGATCCCTGTATTAGTCCTGCCGGGATTCGGCAATTCCGGTCCCGGTCATTGGCAGACCTTGTGGGAAGAACGCCATCCGGCCTGGCGGCGAGTCGATCTTGGCCAATGGGATGCGCCGGATTGCCAGGATTGGGTGCGTACCCTTGATGGGGTAGTGCAGCGCTGCGAGGCTCCTCCCATATTGGTCGCCCATAGCCTGGCCTGTTTGCTGGTGGCTCATTGGGCCGGGCAGTCACATGCGCCGATCAAGGGGGCGTTCCTCGTGGCGATTCCCGAACCGGCCAGCCCCAGCTTCCCGAGTGCCGCCAAGGGGTTTGTGCCGGTGCCGATGCAACGTCTGACCTTTCCCACGTTGGTCGTGGCGAGTGCGAACGATTCGTTCGGTTCCGTCGCGCATGCTCAACGTTGTGCGATTGCCTGGGGCAGCCGGTTTGTCGATGTCGGCGAGCTCGGGCATATCAATGCTGACAGCGGGATCAGCGATTGGCCATCGGGGTATACCCTCTTTCAGAAGTTCGTGGGGTAGCGGATGTCGATTCAGGTTACGCAGGCTCAGCCGGAAGATGCGGCCGTCGTTGCCGCACTGGTGGGGGAGCTGCTCCATGAGATTATGGCGGCGGTCAGCGACAAGGTATTCAACTTTCATCTGGCCGACACAGAAGCGCGAGCAGTGGCCTGGCTGCGGGACGGACTCTATTCGGTCCTCCTGGCGCATGACGGCAGGGTTCCGATCGGTTTCCTTGCCCTCTATCAGAGCTACGCGCTCTATACGGAAGGCGTGTACGGGACGATTCCGGAATTCTATGTTCGCCCGGCTCATCGTTCCAATGGAGTCGGCGCGGCGTTGCTGGAGCAGGCCAGGCGACTGGGACAGTCGCGAGGATGGCGGCGATTGGAAGTGACGACCCCTCCGTTGCCGGAGTTCGACCGGACGTTGGCCTTCTATCGGCGTGAGGGATTCAGTATTTCCGGAGGACGGAAGCTGAAGTTGGAGTTGTCGTGAAGCCGGTGGTGCAACGTGAACGGACCGGGTGCGGCATTGCCAGCGTGGCGGCGTTGGCGGGAGTGAACTACACGCAAGCCAGGCGGGCGGCGAGCCGGTTGGGAATCTCTGTCCACGATCCACGGCTCTGGTCTGAGACGCAGCCAGTGCGCGATCTCCTGAAGCATTTTCGCATTTGCGCAGCACGCGGAGAGGTGCCGTTTGTTTCCTGGGCTGCGCTGCCGGATGTTGCGCTGCTCGCGATCAAGTGGCATCGCGAACGGGGAGCGGCTTATTGGCATTGGGTGGTGTTTTGGCGGAGCCCTGGAGGCCCGGTAGTACTTGACTCCAAACAGGCGTTGCATTGCCATACTCGTACGGATTTCGGACGAATGAAACCGAAGTGGTGGATCAAGATCGAAGGTGCGAATACCGGACGAAGCGAGTAACCGGACCCTGAGAAGAGGGAGCGTCGAGATGAAAGACAAGATCCGCTGCAGCTGGGCCGGCGAAAAGCCGCACATGGTTCGTTATCACGATCGGGAGTGGGGTAGGCCGGTTCATCGCGATAGGAAGCATTTTGAAATGCTGCTGTTAGAAGGCGCGCAAGCGGGGCTGACGTGGGACACCGTCCTGAAAAAGCGTGCCGGGTATCGTAAGGCCTTTGCGGGATTCGATCCGAAGAAAGTGGCCCGTTTCACTGTGCGCATGAAAGCGTCGCTGATGAAGAATCCCAATATCATTCGCAACCGGCTCAAGATCGACTCGGCGGTTACCAACGCCCAGGCGTTTCTTGCCGTACAGAAAGAGTTCGGTTCGTTCGATGCTTATGTGTGGTCATTCGTCGGCGGAGAATCGATCGTCAATCGGTGGAAACGGATGAAGGATGTGCCAGCCACGAATCCGGTGAGCGATACCTTGGCGAAAGATCTGAAGAAGCGCGGTTTCCGGTTTGTCGGCAGCACGATCATCTACGCCTATATGCAGGCGACCGGGATGGTCAACGATCATCTCGATTCTTGCTCCTTTCGGTGATCGTGTTTTTACGATCCATTCGGTGAGAGCTACACGTGTGCAGGGCCTTCTTGTCGAGGGCGGAGCGAAGGATTCGTTCGCAGCCTGCAGTCGAGAAGGTGGTGTATGGCGCCGGCGGTGTTTCATTCCTGCAACAGAGCCCATCACACCTATCTACTTTAGCTCACAGCCTCTGCCAAGAATGCGTTCTTGTCCGCGGTGGAGAGCAGGGTTGTTAGAGCAAAGAAATGGCAGGGAGATTGCGCCGTTTTGACATGCCGGGTCGATCGGTATCGATTTTGCTGAGCCACGGCTCGAACACGTTCGGCATTCGCGCACCCATGAGGCAGCGGGTGTGGTTCGTCGAGAGGGAACAGGTTGTACCGTAACAAGGAGGTGGGCATGTCCGTGTGGAGATCGATGCTGGGAGTCTGCGTGCTGGCGGTGTGCGTGAGTGGTGTGGGTGTATCGGCGTGGGCGGAAGACGCGTCTCCCGCAGGGGCAAGCGAGCCGGCTATTCATCGGCTGTTCCCTGAGAGCTGGCCGATCTCCATCCGTGGGTGGGTGGACGGCGGGTATACGTTCAACGGATCGAGCCCGACCTCTGGCTTCAATGGGCCGTACAATGCGGTGGATAAGGATCGGCCGAAGTTGAATCAGTTGTATGTGATTGTGGAGAAGGCGCTGCAAGGCACCAGTGGATTCGATGTCGGTGCGCGGTTTGATGCGCTGATGGGTTCCGATTATTTCCTCGCTCAGACCAACGGGCTTGAACGCAACCGTGATGGCTCGAAGCGGTGGAACAACGAAATCACCGGGGTGGCGCTGCCGCAGATGTATGCCGAAGCCGGCAATCAGACCTTCTCGGTGAAGGCCGGACATTTCTATACGATCATCGGGTATGAGGGCGTACCGGCGCCGGCGAATTTCTTTTACTCAAAGGCCTATTCGTATCAGTTTGCCGGCCCCTTCACGCATTGGGGCGGCCTGGCGACCTGGAACATTTCTCCGCAATGGATGGTGCAGGGCGGTGTCGTCAACGGATGGGATTCGCTTGATCGCCAGAGTAACAAGCCGGCCTATGTGATGAAGGCGAAATATACCTCGAGCGATAAATTCGTCACGGCTTCGTTCGCGGTCATCACGGGCGAGGAGCCGTCGGCGATCCCGACGCGATTCGAGCAGCGGACGCGGTATAGTGCGATCGTCGCGCTGAACCCGACCAAGGACCTCGAATATGTGTTCCATCACTACTACGCCTATCAGGAAGACGGCAAGATCGGCGGAGGCATCGCCCGCTGGTATGGCGTGGACCAATACCTGTACTATCGTCTTCATGAGCAGGTGAAAGCCGGGATGCGGTTTGAATGGTTCCGGGATGAGGCGGGCACCCGCGTGGGCGGCTCCCCGGACCGGGGGAATCCGAATCTGGCTCCCTTTGCAGGAAGTTTCTATTCGCTGACAGCCGGAGTGAACTATTATCCGCATCCCAACCTGACGATTCGTCCGGAAGTGCGGTATGACTGGCTGGTGGGTAGCCGCAGTCCCTTCAACGACGGCAATAATTCCAATCAGGTCTTGGCGGCGATCAACGCCTACGTGCAGTTCTAGCAGGCAGAAGGCCGTTCGACTCGCTCGCCGAACGACAGCGGGCGAGTCGATCCTTCAGGGGGATAGGGCTGGATCACGCAGGGTAGGGCCTGGGATGGTCGGCCGATCTGTGCTATTGAATGGGGCATGACGACAGCGCCGCGGTCACTGCAACTCCCTCGTCCCCAAGACCAACTGGCCGGCTGTGTCTGGTTGCCGCGGTTCGCCGAGAAAGCCAGGCGGTTTCTCGGTCAGCAGCTTCCGTTGACCTATCGAGTAGCGTTCGGGAGCCGGCTTGGCATCGATGGCGCGTTTCTCCGGCACTTCGGTCTCACGGTTCCACAGTTTCTCGTGGCGGTTCGCCGATCAGAGAACAACGCTGCGTTAGCCCAGTGGTTTCTGTCGCTCCCTTCGGCCCGTTCCGAACGTATCGACGAATGGAACCGGCGTGCTGCGCTACTGGGGACCAAGGGACATCCGGGGTATCTCACCCGCCATCTCATCAAATGGGTCTTCTATCCCAAGTCGGTGCTGGTTCCCGTCAAGAGCCTCTTCGAAGCGATCGACCAGGACGAACGCTGAATTCAGCGCTATTCCTCCGTATGCACGCCGTCGAACCCGTCGAGGGCAATTCCGAGGGTAGCCAGTAGCTCTTTGAGCTCAGGGCTGCTGTCGGAGCGCGCCTGCTTCAATATCGACCGATGCAATGTCTTCAGCGGTCCGAGGACCTGACGGTCGGTTGTCTTGCCCAAGGCTCTGGCCAGGATGATTTGATTGGTGATGGGCTCTCCGGGCAGCGCGGCGATGAAGGTGGGAACAATGTCGCTACCGGGATGTAACGGTGCGAGGCGGCCCAGGCCAGTGGCAGCGGCGCGATGTTGGTCCGGCGTACCTGTTTTGAAGAGTGCGAGCAGTGCAGGGATCCCATCTTCATGGCCGATGGTTCCCACCGCGGCTGCTGCGGACTGCGCCACCGCCGGATCAGAGTCTTTCAACAAAGCGGTCAGTCGAGGGATCGCGTCTACGGCATGCATCTGACCCAGGAGTCCGATCACGGTCTGCTTTTGGGTGGCCGTTGCACCGGACTCATCCAGGGCCAGGATCAGCCGGGAGGACTGTCCCCAATCGGCCGCGAGCAAATACGGAAACGGATCGGTCTGTAACTGCTGGGTGAGTGCGGCGATCGCGTAGAACGACGCGTCGGCTTGCCCTGTTTGGCGGGCCGCCTCTTGGGGATTGCTGAACGCTGTGCGGACTTCGTGCCGCCAGTCGGCCCAGCGGGTGCCGAAGCGATAGGTGAGCTGGCACGCCGGCCCTTTCCACAGTCGTACGGCGGCGTCGACCATGTCGGCGTCGCCACCGGAGCGGCCTGTCCCTTCCCAGGTTTTGAGTTCTTCGCATTTGACCTTGAGGGTCACTTCATGAGGCTGACTGCCATCGGTGACGATGCGGTACCCCAATCGTTCGAACCGCGTTGCAACCGCCTTCGTGATGCCGCCGGCATCAAGTGGACCATGGCTGCTCAGGGCTAAGGTTTCCAGATGGATCTGTTCGGCCCGATGCAGGAGGTCCTTTTCTTCGGCTGTCAGCAATTCCTTGCGCGCCTGCGTTATGTCCGGGAAAATTACGGCAATGGTCGATCCAAAGAAAAGGAGTGTCAGCGCTATTCGAAGGCGTCTGATGGCGAAGAGATGAAGGCTCATGGTGAACCGTGCGCTCCTTGTGGTGCGAATGAAAGGACGGAGTGAATGAATGTGGCGGGATTGTCTCATAGGCTGGGTGAGCAGGGGAAGTCTTCCGTCACGTCCAACGGGAGACGGAGAGTCCATGGCGGTTCTCAGTTGAAGCGATCGTACGACTGTAGGGAAATGGCTACAGCGGCATTATCTCTACAGTCTGAATGGGATACGTAGTTATCCCCGGTGTCTACTGTCCTTCTTTCCCTTCGAGTTTGATCGGGGTCGATGGAGGGGATCGAGAAATTCAAGGAAGCGCTGGGGAATGTTCGGATTACGCCTCGTCGGTACGGCCCTTGCTCTAGTTCGGTGTGAATGTGTGTCATCGGACGTAAGGAGAGAAGACCTGAATATGCAAAATCGTGCCGCTTCGAGAAAACTGGTTCATGAACAAGGAGGCCTGGCGCCGGTGATCAATCGTCGGGAGGAAGCCAGGATTGAGGATTGTCATTCCTGCTCATATGAAATCCTCGTATCGGATGAACCTGGTGCGGCAGGAGTTCAACAAGGCCAGGTGTTTACGCTCAATCGCAGCGCGCACGGGATGTTGTTGCTGATGGGACAAGCCCCGCGGCCAAATCAGCGGATCGAGATCCATAGTGCAAAGCTAGGCTGGTGGCGCTCCACAATGGTCTATGACGTGCGGTGGACGCGACCGATTCAAATTGGGCCTCAAGGCGACCTGTTTTTAGTTGGGTGCCGGTTGACGACGGGATTGCCTTTGTAACATAGACCTTCAAATCTTCTTCAGAGAGATTCTTCCCTCAACGCCGCAAATAACGATTGATTGCCGCAGGCGATGATTTTATCCTGCGCGCATGTTGGCCGGATTTGTCGCGCTCTATCTGCTCTGTTCCGTCGGGATCGGTCTCTACGCGGCCTCGCGTGTGCAGAATACGAAGGATTTCGCGGTGGCCGGCCGGAGTCTGCCGCTGCCGGTGGTCACCGCGACGGTATTCGCGACGTGGTTCGGCGCCGAGGCCGTGCTCGGCATTTCCGCGACGTTCGTGAAGGAAGGGCTTCGGGGCGTCGTCGCCGATCCCTTCGGGTCCAGCCTCTGTCTCATTCTCGCCGGATTGTTCTTCGCGCCGAGATTCTACCGCATGAATCTCCTGACCGTCGGAGACTTCTATCGGCTTCGCTATGGCCGCACGGTCGAAGTTTTATGCACGCTTGCGGTCGTGGCGTCGTATCTCGGTTGGGTGGCGGCGCAGTTCAAGGTGCTGGGCCTGGTGTTGAACGTGGTCACGGCAGGGGGGATCAGCCAGTCTCTGGGCATGATCGCGGGAGCCGTGATCGTCCTGACCTACACGACATTCGGCGGCATGTTCTCAGTCGCCATTCTGGACTTTGTGCAAATCACCGTCATCATGGGCGGCCTGTTGTATATCGGTTCAATCGTCAGCGGACTGGCGGGAGGCGTTGAGACGGTTATCGCGCATGCGGCTCACGCCGGGAAGCTGGATTTCTTTCCGCCGGCCAGCCTTAACGCCTGGATTCCATTCATCGGTGCGTGGGTGACGATGATGTTCGGGTCGATCCCGCAGCAAGATGTGTTTCAGCGGATCACGTCGGCGAAGGACGAAGCGACGGCCGTCCGTGGGTCGCTTCTGGGCGGGATGTTGTACTTCGCCTTCTGCTTTATTCCGATGTTTCTGGCCTATGCCGCGACGCTTGTCGATCCGGCTCGCTTTCTGGCGCTGCTGGAAACCGATTCGCAGTTGGTGTTGCCGACGCTGATTCTGGAACATACGCCGATCGCCGCGCAGATCGTCTTTTTTGGGGCCGTGCTGTCGGCGGTGATGAGTTGTTCCAGCGCGACGTTACTGGCGCCGTCCGTGGCCCTCAGTGAAAACGTCTTGAAGCCGATGGTTGCTCGCTTGAATGATGCGGAGTTGTTGCGGATGATGCGGACGGTGTTGGTCATCTTTGCCGCGGTGGTGTTGGCCATTGCGCTCTGGTCGGATGCCAGCATTTATCACTTGGTGGTGAGTACCTATAAGGTCACGCTCGTGGTCGCGTTTATTCCGCTGCTGGCCGGCCTCTATTGGCCGAAGGCGACGACGCAAGGCGCCATTGTGGCCATCGCGGGCGGGCTCGCAAGCTGGTGGGGATTCGAACTAATCAGTCCTGCCGATGCTATGTGGCCGCCGCAGCTGGTGGGGCTGCTGGTGGCTGCAATCGGAATGGTCGTGGGATCGCTGGCGCCTCAAGTGCTGTCGGTCACGCCAGGGAAACCAGCGGCGGAACCGTTCTAAGACGGCTGCATCGCCTGCGTGCGTTTTTCGTCCAACTCTGTCCAGCGTGCATAAAGTCGCTCGACGTTGGTCTGGGCTTCGGCCAACGCGGTGTACCGGGCTTGCAACGTCGTGGCATCGGACGTAACGGCAGGATCTTCCGTTGCGGCCTGGCACGCGGTCACGGCGGCTTCCGCCTTGACGATCAATCCTTCGATCTTGTCCCATTCTTTTTGCTCAGAGTGGGAGAGCCCTTTGCGGGCCTGTTTCGGTTTGGGGCCGTTGTTGCTTGCGGCGCGGGTGGGCACGGGGCCTGAAGAGCCGGAGGCCCCTCGCTCCTGAGCCGCCTCCCATTGAGCAAAGTCGGCGAACCACTCGGCGTTGCCTGTGCCATCCAGTGCCAGCATCATCGTGGAGACTCGATCGAGCAACCACCGGTCATGGGTCACGAGGATCAGCGCGCCAGGAAACTCCAGGAGATTTTCTTCCAGCACGTCGAGGGTCGGGATATCCAAATCGTTCGTCGGTTCATCGAGCATGAGCACATCGGCCGGTTGCAGCATGAGCCGTGCAATCAGGAGCCGGGCCTGTTCACCGCCGGAGAGCCGGGACACGGGCAGATCAAGCTGTTCAGGCCGGAAGAGAAATCGCTTAGCCCAGGACACTAGATGGATCGAACGATCCTGATAGATCACGGAATCGCCGCCCGCGGGAGCGAGGGATCGGCGGAGGGATACCTGTTGGTCCAGCGACTCGCGATGTTGCTCGAAAGTAACGATCCGGAGCTTGTCGGCACGGGTGACGGTGCCGGCATCGGGCTTCAACGTGCCGGCCAGCAGTTTCATCAGCGTGGATTTGCCGCTGCCGTTCGGGCCGAGCAGGCCCAGCCGTTGGCCGGGACCCAGGATGAGTTCGAGGTTCTTGACGATCTGCTTGGACCCCAGTGCTTTGCTCAGCTGCTGGGCGACGATCAATTGCTTGGACTTGCGTCCGGAAGCTGTGAAGTCGATTCCGGCCGGAGCCAGCTCACGGCGGCCGTCGCGGTCCGCCAGGTCGTTGATCAGGACGCCGGCGGCGTCGATGCGGGCTTTGGCTTTGGTGGTGCGCGCCTTTGGCCCTCGGCGAAGCCATTCGATTTCGCGCCGGACCTTATTGGCGAGGGTGGCATGTTCATTCGCCTGGGCGGCGAGGTTGGCCTCGCGCGCTTCCAGGAAATCGCTGTAGTGTCCGGTGGCTTCGAAGACGCCCTGCGGATAAATTCGATTGAGTTCGATCATCCGTTCCGCAACCGACTCAAGGAAGCGCCGGTCGTGGCTGATCACCAGGTAGGCGCGGGTTTCGGATTTTAACAGGCGTTCGAGCCAGAGAATGCCTTCGACGTCCAAATGGTTCGTCGGCTCGTCCATCATCAGCACGTCCGGCTCCATCAGGAGTGAGCGGGCGATCGCCAGACGCTTCTTCCATCCTCCGGAGAGGGTCCGCACCAGTTGCTCGGAGTCAGGGAATTCCCCCAGGCTTAAGGCACGGGAGATCCGGCCGCTCTCTTCGTGCGGGTCCAGTCCTTCCTCGCGCAAGGTTTGTGCGAAGACTTCTTCCACGGTAAGGTCGGGAGGAAAGGTGGATTCCTGTGGGACATAACTCAGGCGGACATGGCGGCGTAGCGAGCGGGTGCCGTCGTCGGGGTCTTCGATGCCGGCGAGGATCTTCAGCAGGGTGGATTTGCCGGAACCGTTCGGGCCGATGAGTCCGACGCGATCCCCCTCGGCCAGGCCGATGGAGAGGTCGGAAAAGAGCGGCTTCACGCCATAGCTCTTGCTGATGGACTCACAACTCAGGAGCATAACAGGTGGCATAGATCGTCGATCTGTATCCGGATTGGTAAGGATGTCAGGTGTCGTCGTCTGGAGAGGATTCTACCTGGCAGACAAGCTTATTACGGCATAGTCTATCAAGAGAAGGGTGTCCCTTACTAGGTGTAGAGCGAAGCGGGCAAAGATATATTTAATGAGCCAGCGTGTAATTCACCAGACGACGAATTTGATCAGCGCCAAACGGCTTCTCTAGAATATGCCGGGCCCCGAAAAGTTTGGCGACGCTCAGGAAGTTCTGTTCACCCGACGCGCCGGTCATGGCGATGACGCGGGCGTCGAGAAATTCCCTGGTAAGTTCCAGAATCACTTCCATGCCGTCCTGCTCCGGCATCAAAATATCAGTAATGACCACATCGGCCGGCTGCGCCCGATAGAGGGCCAGCCCTTCACGTCCGTTGGCCGCTTCATGGACCACATGGCCATCGGCCTCCAGCATCTCCCGCAGCAGGAGCCGCAACGCTTCATCGTCATCGATAACTAGAATGGATGCCACGGCCGCTCCTCTAGCATCTAGTTAGTGTCATATCGGCGATCAGGCCGCCTGGGCTACGATCGATTCGATCCCCAGATGGACCTCGTCGTCGTGATAGTCGGCCTCGTCTCCGACAGCAACCAGCACCGGGGTCTGTCGCGCAGCCTGCATGCTACGACGATTCTGCTCCATGACCGGATCGTGGACATGGCCGCAGTTCATGCAGCGCATGGCACTCATCCACATATGCCCTGAGGTCCCGTCGAAATCCATCAAATTGTCTTTCACCATCAGTCCGCAGCATCGTGAACAGCTCATGGTAGGTCTCCTCGGGTTGGGGGTGAAGCACGCATGTCCTGTTCAAGAGGATACCGGGATTGCTGGAAAGCGTAAGACCAGGAAGGGTTACCTCGGAAGGGGGGGCATGCTCCGGGGCTGAGTCGGAGGGAGCCGCCGCGCGAGGTGGTCTGGCGTGGCATGACAGCCTGCCTCCGTTCTCCCGGTTTGATGCACTTTGCCCTCAATAGCTCAAGATTGTGCGTATTTGAGCCGATAGGTGTTGTGACAAGGTGCGATCTCAGTCTTGAATGGACGGACTCTGGAGCGAAGTGCAGCGTGTGGTGGAAACAAACCGTCATTGTGATCAGCGCGTTGATGGCCAGCGGATGTCTGGTGCAACCCTATGTATTGACGAAGGATGATGTGCGGACGCGTGTGACCAGCGATATGAAAGCGTTAATGGCGATCGAGGAGCCGGTGATCGGGTCGATCGACCTCTATGAGGCGACGGCCCGGGCGCTCAAATACAACCTTGAGGCCAGAGTGAAGGCGATGCAGGCGCAGTTGGCGCATCAGCAACTGAACGTCGCGCACTATACCCTGTTGCCGCAGGTGTCGGCCAATGCCGGATTCGACGGGCGCAACAATTTCAGCGGCGGTGGCGCGCAGTCGCTCTTAGATGGACGTCCGGTCATTGAGCCGTTTACCTCGTCCGATAAAAACGTCACCTCCGGCAATCTGGCGTTAAGCTGGGATGTGCTCGATTTCGGGTTGTCCTTCGTCAGGGCGCAACAGGCGGCGGACAACGTGATGATTGCGGAAGAAGAAAAACGGCGGATTGCCGTGCGGCTCGTGCAGGATGTTCGGAGCGCCTATTGGCGCGCCGTCAGCGCCGAACGGGTGCTCCATCGCGTGGAGTTTCTCAATGAGTCGGTAGGGAAAGCGCTGGAGAGTGCGCAGCAGATCGCCGATAAAAAGCTCCAGGCTCCGTTGACGCCGCTGAACTACCGGCGCGATCTGCTCAATATCCAGCGCGAGGTGCAGCGGTTGTATCGGGAACTCAGCACGGCGCGCACGCAATTGGCGTCGATGATGGGCCTGCCGCCGGGAACCGCCTATGAACTCACCGTGCCGGTCAGAACCGGCAATGTCCCGCTTGTGAACTTGGATACGGAGAGCATGGAGAAGCAGGCCTTGATGTTCCGGGCCGAGTTGCGGTCGATCGACTATCAGAAGCGGATCAGCGCCAAAGAAGCGCGCGCGGTGTTCTTGGAATTGTTCCCTAGCCTCAAGCTCAGCTTCGGCGGGTACTACAACAGCAACAGCTTTTTCCTCTATCAGAACTGGCTGGGCTACGCCTCCCAGGCCAGCTGGAATCTCCTCTCTGCGTTTCGTACACCGGCCAAATTGAAAGCGGTGGAGGCCCATCGGGAGGTGCTGGAGTCGCAAAGTCTCGCGCTCACCATGGCGATCCTGACGGAAGTGCATGTCGGCGCCGTGCAGTTTGTCCACGCGAAACAGGAATTTCAGAATGCGAGGCAATATCACGAGACTCAATCAGCGATTGCCGAGCACACCAGGAATCTCTGGCTTACCCGCAGTACGAACGACCTTACGCTGATCAAGGAGCGGGTGAACGATGTCCTGGCAGAGGTCCGGCTGGACAGCGCGCAGTCGGGGGTCGAGACAGCCTATGCGACCTTGATGGCGTCGCTGGGGGAAGATGCGGTTCCGGCCGGCCTTGGCGGACAAAATGTGGCTGATTTGGCAGAGGCATTAAAGAAGCTCTGGGAGCCTACGGGACCGCGGACGGCCAGCTTAGATAAGAGATCGGAGATTCATGCGATTTCACTGGCGCGGTAACGCATTACTGTTCGCGCTGATGGTGCTGGCGCTCATCAGCGCGCCGCAGATGAGCTGGCCCAAAGGGGAGCGGCCCGCCGCCGTCGTGCGATCCGGGAACGGCGTGATGCGCGGCATTGTCAGAGCCGCCACACAAGCCATGCTCTATACGCAGATCCAAGGGCGGGTCAGTGCGCTTCCGCGCAAAGAAGGGGAGCGAATTGAGAAGGGCGAGACGCTGGTCCAGATCGATTGCGAGAAGTACCGGGCCGAACTGGTGGCGGCGATTGCCGAGCATCAGGCCAAAGACAAGACGTTTGCCAATAACAAGGAACTCACAAAGCTGAATGCCGTGAGTACGCTCGAACTGGAGATTTCCGAGGCCGAAGCCAAGAAGGCTCAGGCGGCCATTCGTATTGCGGAGTTGAACGTTGGGAACTGCCGCATTGCCGCGCCCTTTTCCGGCCGCATCACCGGCGTCATGGTGAATGAGCACGAGAATGTCTTTCCCAACGACAAGCTACTCAGTTTGCTAGACGATACGAGTTTGGAAATCGAGCTGGTGCTGCCTTCTTCGTCGCTCGCCTGGCTGAAACGAAAGGCGCGGTTTACGTTCACCATCGATGAGACGCGCAGGGAGTATCAGGCGAAAGTGAAAGAGATCGGCGCGAACATCGATCCGGCGAGCCAGACGGTCAAGGTGATCGGCGCGTTTGAAAAGCTGCCGCCCGAAGTCCTGGCCGGCATGAGCGGCTCCGCGCAATTCCCAACCATGCAACCGTAACACGATGGCGACCACAACCGAACCCACGGCACAGCAGATCCCCACGCTCATCCACCTGGCGGCGCTCACGCACCTGGAGGGGCAGGTGCGCGCGGCCAAGACGGTCCAGGAGCTGCAGTTTCTCGCCGTCAATGAAACCCGCCGGTTGGTGCCCTATCAACAGGCCTTCCTGTTGATTTGCGATACATCGGGCGCGGCCTGCCGAGTTGGGACGGCGTCCAGCGTGGCGGTCGTCGAACGGGAGGCGCCGCTGATTCTCTGGCTGGAGCAGGTGTCGCAGGCGCTTCGGCAGGAACATCCGGGCGATGAGCCGATGGCGCTGACCGAAGAGACCTGCCCGGCATCTTGCCGCGAGGGCTGGCGCGACCATGTTCAGGGCTACGTGTTCTGGTGTCCGCTGAAACACCCCGACGAGACCGTGCTCGGCGCCTGGTGGTTCGAGCGCGAGTTTCCCTGGCAGGAAAACGACGTCGCCATCGTCCATCGATTGGCCGGCAGCTATGCCTATGCCTGGAAGGCGCTGTCCAGAAAGACGCGCAGCTGGTCAGCCACGATCAAGAAGCCGTACGTCTGGCTCATCGGTGCCGCCCTGGTCGCGGCATTGTGTGTGCCGGTCAGGGTCTCGACGGTAGCCCCGGTGAAAGTGATGGCGAAGGATCCCGCGATTGTGAGCGCGCCGATGGATGGGGTGATTGCCGACGTTGCCGTCCCGCCGAACACGATGGTGCTCCAGGACCGGCTCTTGTTCCGCTACGAGGATACGAATATCCGCAACCAATTTCAGATCGCCGAGCGGCAGTTGGCGGTGGCGCGGGCCGAGCATGCGCAAGTGGTCCAGTCGGGGTTTGCCGATCCGCAACGCAAGGCCGAGGCGCCGATCAAAGACGCAGAAGCGATGCTCAAGGAAACAGAGCTCGACTATGCCCGGGAGATGTTGGAGCAGATTGAGGTCCGTGCGCCGCAACCCGGTTTGTTGCTCTATACAGACAAGGCCGACTGGATGGGAAAGCCGGTCTCGGTCGGCGAGCGGATCATGGAAATCGCCGACCCTCAACGGTTGGAGTTGCGCATCGATCTGCCTGTCAGCGACGCGTTGCTGCTGAGAGACGGGGCCGAGGTTGTGGCGTTCTTCGACGCGCTGCCGTTGGAGTCGTTCGCGGCGACCGTGAGTCGGGCGAGCTATCACGCCGAGGTCTTGCCGGGCGATGTCCTGGCCTACCGGGTCATGGCGGAATTGGCGGCCGCCGATCAGCGTCTCCGGATCGGCTGGCAGGGCTCGGCCAAAGTCTACGGCGAGCGTGGTCCGCTGGCCTTTCTGCTGTTTCGCCGCCCCTTTACGGCCCTGCGCCAACTGTTGGGAGTGTAATCCATGCCGAGCGTGCCGCCCGCGCAAGCACCGAAAGAGCGGAAGCTTCCCGCGCTCAGGAAGAACGTCGAGTTCATCCGCGGCGCGCCCACTCCTGAAGGGGTGCCGACCTGGACGATTGTCGATCCGGTTCGCCAGAAATATTTTCAGATCGAATGGCCGGTGTATCAGCTGCTTCAGCACTGGTCCTGCGGCACGCTCGAGAAGCTGGTCATGGCCGTCGCGCAGGAGACGACCTCCCGCATCGCCGTGGAGGATATCGAGGACATCGTCAAGTTTCTCTATGCGAACAATCTGACCGAAGAGTCGGCGAGTGGACAGACGAAAGACTTCGTCGAGCAGGCGAAGGCGCGCGAGCAGGTCTGGTGGCAATGGCTCCTGCATCATTACTTATTCATCAAAATTCCGCTCGTGCATCCGCATCGATTTCTTCAGGCCACGCTGCCGCTGGTGGCGCCGTTCTACACCGCGGCAGCCGCGTGGGTGTTCGGAGCGGTCGGGGCGGCCGGGCTTGTGCTTGTCAGCCGCCAGTGGGACGCATTCCTCTCGACCTTCCTCCACTTTTTTAACTGGCGTGGCGCGGTGATGTACGGGGTGGTGCTCTGCCTGGTGAAGGTGGTGCACGAACTGGGGCATGCCTACACGGCGACGCGGTTCGGCTGCCGCGTGCCGACGATCGGTGTGGCATTGATGGTCATGATGCCGGTGCTGTACTCCGACGTCAGCGACTCCTACCGACTCAGTTCCAAGCGGAAACGGCTAGGAATTGCCGCTGCCGGGGTTGTGGCAGAACTCGGACTGGCCGCGGTCGCTACCGTTCTCTGGGGCTTCCTGCCGGATGGGACGCTGCGGAGCATGGCCTTCGTCGTCGCGACGACCAGTTGGATCATGAGCCTGACGGTGAATCTCAATCCGTTGATGCGGTTCGACGGCTACTATCTGCTGGCCGACGGCCTGGGGCTGCCGAACTTGCAGGACCGCGCGTTCGCGTTCGGGCAGTGGCGGTTGCGCGAGGTGTTGTTCGCCCCCGGTGCGCCGGCGCCTGAAGCCGTGAGTCTGTCCACTCTCAGGACCATGGTGGCCTACGCCTGGGCGATCTGGGCCTATCGGCTGATTCTCTTCACCGGGATTGCGGTGATGGTCTATCACCACTTCTTCAAATTGCTCGGGATCGTCCTCTTCCTCGTGGAAATCGTGTTCTTTATCGGTCTGCCTATCTGGCGCGAACTCACGGCCTGGTGGAGTCGCCGGGCCGTGTTCACCGGGACTCGTCGGTTTGTGCTGACCGTGGCGGTCATGGTGGGGCTGCTAATGCTGGCCTGTGTGCCCTGGTCTAGCCGCGTTACGATTCCAGCCGTGTTGCAGGCGAAGATCTATGCCACGGTCTATCCTCCGGCATCGGGCAGAATCATGGCGGTGGCGGTCCGCCAGGGACAGCCGGTCCACAAAGGGGACACGCTGCTCATCCTGGAAAGCCCCAAACTGGTCAAGGACGCGAAGCTTACGCAGACGCAAGTGGACCAATTGGACTTCCGCTTACAGCGGCAAGCGGGTTATGCCGATGACCGGGCGCAGGCGCAGGTCATCGGGGAGTCGCTCAAAGCCAAGCTGGTTGAATTGGACGGGGTGACGGAGAAGCAGCAGAATCTTCTGCTGCGCGCACCGATCGACGGCGTGGTGGTCGACCACGCGGACTCGCTCTATCCCGGACGGTGGATCAACGAGAAACTGGCGGTCGCCTATGTCATCGATCCGGGACAGTCGAGCGTGGCGGCGCTGGCATCGGTGGAGGATGTGAGTGTCTTAGCGATTGGGCAAGAGGCGCTGTTCATTCCAGATGATCTGACGCGGCCGAAGCGTCATGCCCAGGTGACCGAAATCCGCGATGTGGATGAGCAGGATTTCTCCGTGCCCTATCTGGCGTCCATCTATGGCGGCGACGTGCCGGCGAGAAAGGACGCGCACGGGCGCGTGCAAGCAGAACAATCCGTCTATCGCGTCGAACTCGACGTGCTGGATCAGGCGGATCAGCTCGATCAAGCGGTGACCGGGCAGATTCATGTCGCCGGGAAGTCCCTGAGCCTCGTGGTCCGTGCCTGGGATCGGGTCGTGGCCGTCATGATTCGTGAGAGCGGCTTCTAGTCGGCAGGGCTCCCGCGGGCGTGTTGCGAGCATTCAGGCGTGTTTCCGGTTAGCCGATGAAGGGCGGGGTGTCCTTTTCACGATGGATTGGACTGAATCATGTTTGACTTTCTGAAACGCAAAAAGAAAGCGGATGCCGCGGCTGCTTTGAAGCCGCTTCCAGCTTCATCGTTCAAACAGTCGTTGCTATCCCTCGAACAGCGCTTGATGTTCGACGCAGCGGCGGCCGCGACGGCCGCTGAGGTGAAGTCCGAACAAGTGGCCCAAGATCAAGCCGAGGCTGCGGTCTCGACGGAAGCCTCCCACGAGACCACGGGGGCAGAGACCGGCGAAAGCCGGGATGTGCTGAACGCGCTCGCATCCTACATGCCGACGGAGTCACGGACCGAGGTCATCTTCGTCGATCCCACCGTGCCGAACTATCAAGAACTGCTTGCGGGAATGGACCCGAATGCCGAAATCATCATGTTGGATGCTGGAAAGGATGGCGTGCAGCAGATCGCCGACAGCCTGGCTGGTCGGACCGGAGTCGATGCCATTCACCTGATTTCCCATGGGAATGCCGGCGAGCTGCAACTCGGGACCAGTCACCTCACCCAGGAATCCATGACGGATCGCTATGCCAGCGAGTTGGCGGTCATTAAAGGATCACTCTCTGAGGAAGCGGATCTCCTGATCTATGGCTGCAATTTTGCGGAAGGCGAACAAGGAGGACGCGCGGCTACAACTCTGGCCGACCTCACCGGGACTGATGTTTCGGCCAGTGTCGATCTGACCGGAACTGCAAGCAAGGGGGGAGACTGGGATCTCGAATTCAAAGTCGGCCAGATCGAAACGTCGCTGGCGGTTGGGCAGGCCGCTCAGGAGAATTGGGCCGCTATCCTGGCCGTACACGCGGTTGCAGATACCAACAATGCTCCGACCGATCTCTCGCTCTCTGCCAATACCGTAGCGGAGAACGCCACAAATGGCACCACCGTGGGCACGGTCACCGGAACTGATCGGGATAGTGGCGACACAATGATCTATAGTTTGACCGATACCGCTGGGGGGCGGTTTGCGATCAATAGCAGCACGGGGCAGGTTACGGTGGCCGACGGCAGTCTGCTGAACTATGAAGTGGCGTCCAGCCACAATGTGACGGTGCGGGTGACGGACAGCGGCGGGCTGACGTACGATGAGACCTTCACCATCAACCTCACCGATGTGAACGAGGCGCCCTCGATTACGAGCGATGGCGGCGGGGCGACCGCTTCCGTCAATGTGACAGAGAACGGCACAGCTGTCACAACCGTGGTGACCAGAGATCCGGATGCTGGCCAAACGCTAGCCTATAGTATCGTGGGGGGGAGTGACGCGGCAAAGTTTGCCATCAACAGCAGCACCGGGGTGCTCTCGTTCCTGTCCGCTCCGAACTATGAAGCGCCGACTGATAGCGGTGGGAACAATGTCTACGATGTAACCGTGCAGGTCTCAGACGGCACGTTCACGGATAGTCAGGCGATCAGCGTGTCCGTGTCTAATGCGAACGAGGCCCCGCTTGCCGCCGCCGACCGCGCGGCACTCACTTTCGACGGTGTGGATGATTTTGTGAATATGGGCAGCGGAGCGGTCTACGAGGTGACGGATACGGTTACTATGGAGGCTTGGATCAACCGGGAGCCTTCATCGCAAGCCACGCAGATGATCCTCAATAAAGAAGGTGAGTACGAAGTCGGCCTGGATGCGGATGGGAGCATAAAGTGGGCCTTTGCCAATACCAACCCTGGTTGGACTTGGCATGACACGGGCGTAGTGATTCCGGTGCATACCTGGACCCATATCGCCGTCACCTATGATCACGGAACCATCACAACCTATGTGAACGGGGTTGCGGCGGATACTTATGCCGGATCCGGCACGATCGGCGACGCCCATCCGACGAAGGATACGCTGCGGATCGGCGGCCGCGAAAACAATCCGGCCAACCAATACTTTAATGGACAGATCAGCGAAGCGCAGGTGTGGAATGTCGCGCGTACCGCCGGGCAAATTGCGAGTGATTTGAATGGCACCTTGACCGGCGCAGAAACGGGACTTCTCGGTTACTGGAAGTTTAATGAGAACAGCGGCGGCTCGGCGGACAATCTGACGGCGAATTCAGACGGGACTCTCGGCGGCGGAGTTGGCGGCCAGGCCCCCCAATGGGCCATCTATCGCGTGAATGAAGACACTACCCTCAGCGTATCGGGATCTGGAGTCCTGGCCAACGACTATGATGTGGATGGCGACACCTTGTCAGCCATCATGGTCACCGGCCCCTCGAATGCGAGCTCCTTTACATTAAATTCCGACGGGACGTTTTCCTACACACCTGCAGCGAATTTTTCAGGGACTGATTCCTTTACCTATCAGGTGAGCGACGGAACGAATTTATCCAATATTGCCACGGTCCACATTCAGGTGGATCCGGTGAATGACAGGCCGACGGACCTGGCGTTGTCGGCGAACACGGTGGCGGAGGATGCGACGACGGGAATCGTCGTGGGCACCGTCACTGGAACCGACCCAGACGCAGGCGACACCCATACGTATAGCCTTACCGACACCGCCGGTGGGCGGTTTGCGATCAACGCGAGTACGGGTGTGATCACGGTGGCCGATGGCAGCTTGCTAAATTATGAAGCTGCCACTAGTCACAGCGTGACAGTGCGGACCACCGATGCGGGAGGTTTGACGCATGACCAGACGCTTACCATCGCGCTGACTGATGTAGCGGAAACATCGCCTCGTCAGAACCTGCCCGGACCTTTGGTCCCGAGCGTTCCGACATCCGGTCCTGGGAGTCGCGGACCGTTCTCCTCCTCAACGGGTGTGCCAAACGAGATATTGGGGAACGGAACTCGACCACCAGATGATCTTCGGAGATCGATTGAGATCAGGACGGAGGCTTCTCTGGCGGTTAAGGTGTTGTCTCCTGAACATGCGTCCTCCCGGTCTGGTCCCATCAAGTCCCTGGGCGGCACGCTTGAGAATGCGGAGGCTGAGAAGCTTCTGGAGCGTTCCTCCTCTTGGTCAGGTGAGTCGGGAAGGGCCCAAGGACAGACAGGGATGACCCCAACACGATCGGGTGATGGAAGGCAAGCCGATGGGAAGGAGTCCGATCAGCAGTCGGAGCGGCTCGATGTTGAGGCAACGACTGACGTGGCTTTGGCGGTGGGTATGGCAGGTGTTGTCCTTCAAGGAGGATTGTTGCCGAAGGAAAAAGTGACAGCGCTCGGTTCGCGGCTTCGCGGCAACGCGGCCCTTTCTCCTGCCAATCAAGGGAACGAGCCAGATGGTACGAAGTCTGATGGCGAGGGGTCTGAGTCCCGAGATGGCTCGGAGTCAGGCGAACCTCGCGCTTCCTGATCCCATCGATCTTTTTTCTTTTCCGGGAAACCGAACAGGATTTACGCTGTACCTTATCGCAGGCCGATATTACCCCCCTGTCCCGCCTTTCTATCCGGTATGACTTTCAATGGTTCAGTCCCAAGAGTAAGCTGAGCGGATGTCAATCAACGGTGAGCGTCTGCTGAGGGGCTGGATTCGCCGGAGTGTGCTACTGCTTCTTGTATTCCTTGGAGTCGGGCTAGGCGCCCTTGTAGCCTACGGAGCCTATCTTTCTGCCGGACTTGCGCTCCCCAAAAGCGATGAGCATCCACCCCTATTGATCTTTGGTGCCCCACATTTGCTGAAGCCGGGGGAGCCGGTGGTTGAGACTGGGGTGTTCGACCGGTTGCATCGGCTGGGCTATCGTGCCGTCTCGGACGTGCAGGCGCCTGGCGACTATCTGGCGTCGCAGGATGTCATCGATCTGTACCTGCATGCGCAGGAGGAGAGCCATCAGCCTCCCCGGCGCGTGCATGTGGAACTGAAAGATGGCGTAATTACGAATGTGATGTCGGTGCAGGAACGGGAGTCGCTTCCATTTGTGACGCTCGAACCGCCCTTACTGAGCGGCATGCGTGGCGGGTCGCGGCAGGTGCGGGAGTGGGTGCCCTACAACCAGATACCTCCCTTGGTCATCAAGACGGTCTTAGCGGTGGAAGACCGGCGATTCTTTTCCCATTATGGCGTCGATCCCGTGGCCATCGGCCGGGCGCTGTGGGCGAACGTGACGCGTGGCGCGGTGGTGCAGGGCGGGAGCACGATTACCCAGCAACTCGCCAAGAATCTGTTTTATTCGCCGCAACGGACCATGGGACGAAAGCTGCGCGAGGTGGTGGCGGCGTTTGTGATGGAATGGAAGTACCGCAAGGAAGAGATTCTCGAAAGCTATCTGAATGAAATCTATCTCGGGCAAGCCGGCTCGGTGTCGATCTACGGGATCGGGGAAGCGGCGCATCGATATTTCGGGAAACCCCTGGATGCCCTCTCAATCGAGGAAGTCGCGCTGATCGGCGGAATGATCAAGGGGCCGAACACCTACTCGCCGACAAAAAATCTGGAGCATGCGACCCATCGCCGGAATGTGGTGCTTCGCCGGTTGCGCGATGAGGGGGTGCTGACCGAAGAGGCGTGGAAGGAGGCGGTGAATCGGCGGGTCCAGGTGTCATTGCCCGAAGATGTCGTAGCGGATGCCCCGTATTTTGTCGACTATCTGCTGCGGCAGGTGGAAGCGGGAACCGGGATGGGCATTCCCGAAGGAGCCCGGATCTATTCGACGCTCGATCCGTACATGCAGCAACTCGCGACCGATGCTCTGCACAAAGGGGTGGACAAGCTGGAGCAGCAGTACCCGGCGTTGCGCGAGGGAGAGACGCCGCTGCAGGGCGCCCTCGTGGTGCTCGACGCGCACACGGGTCATCTGCGCGCGATGGTCGGGGGGCGCGAGTATCGTACAAGTCAATTCAATCGGGCTGCGCAGGCGCACCGGCAGGCAGGGTCCTTGTTCAAACCCTTTGTGTATCTTGCGGCGTTTGAGGCGGCTCGCGCTGAGGGGAGTACAGGGATCACTCCGGCGACGATGTTGGCAGATGAACCGGTGAGTTTCGAGTCCGGGACCGGTCCCTGGTCGCCGCAGAACTACGATCGCCAGTTTCATGGACAGGTCACCGTGCGGGCGGCGCTCGAACAGTCGCTGAATGTACCGGCGGTCCGCACGGCTCATCGGTTGGGGATTGGATCGATCAACCGGCTCTTGCGGGGGTTCGGCATTCAAGGGGCGTTGCCCGACAATCTCTCGATCGCGCTCGGGAGCGCGTCAGTTTCGCTCCTCGAAATCACGGCGGCGTACGGCGGCTTGGCGAATGCTGGTGTGGTGGTGAAACCCGTCGCCCTCACCAATCTGGTCCGTGACTCCGGAGAGACGGTCTGGAGCCCGATGGTGGACCGGCATCAGGCGGTGTCGGCGCAGGGCGCGTATCTAGCAACGTCCCTGTTGAAGGGTGTGCTGGATCGGGGAACCGGATCGAAAGCGAGAGCCTGGGGGCTGCGGGGTCCGGTCGCCGGGAAGACCGGCACCACGGACGGGTATCGCGATGCCTGGTTTGTCGGCTATACGCCGGAGTTGGTGATCGGCGTTTGGGTTGGATTTGACGACGAACGGGCGATTCGCCTGACCGGCTCACAGGCGGCTTTGCCGATATGGGTGGATGTCGCCCGCCGGCTCATTCCTGCCGATTCTCCCGATTTTCCCATCCCGAGCGGGGTCCTCTCACGAGCGATCGACCCGCGCACGGGCCAGTTGGCGACGGTGCAGTGCCCTGAGCGGGTGACGGAGGTGTTCCTGGAAGGGACCGAGCCAAGTGTGTATTGCGAGATTCATGGCGGAGGACTGTGGGAGCGGGTCAAGCAGCGGCTCGGATTATCCTAGCAGGCTGTTGATAAAGTCCGCCAGCGGCGTTCTCGCGGCACTCAGAGGCTCAACGTACGGCAGAGAGTACGATTCGCCTCTTCACCGGCTGCGGCCTTGCTGGACGGCCTTTCTGAACAGCCTGCGGGCCATACGAACTAGCGGCTTGCTGATGGCCAGTCGCTGTTCGACTCTCCTGCGCCACGTTTTGACAAACTGCTAGGCGCCTCTCCCCCCCTGGGGTATCCTGAGTGGCGACGGTTCGCCAATAGGGAGCAACTATGAAAAAGAGCGGGTATATGGACGACGGCAATATCACGTTGTTGGCCAAAGGGGTGGAGCTCAAGGGTGAGATTCGTGTTGATGGCACGGTGCGTATTGATGGCCGTCTGGAAGGGGATATCTACACCAAGGGTCAAGTCATTGTCGGGGAAGATGGTGTGGTGAAGGGAACGATTACGGCTGGCGTGTTGATCAGCAGCGGGCGCATCAAGGCGACGATTACCGCCAGTGATCGGGTGCAATTGCTCAAGACCGGTATCATTATGGGTGAAGTGCATGCGCCGATCTTCTCGATGGAAGAAGGCGCGAAGTTTCAGGGGATCAGTGATATGGGCGTGACGACGTGGCCGGAGGATGTCCCGCGGTTGCCGGGTGCGGTCCGGGA